>NZ_JBHZCN010000138.1:0-10555 GCF_042755465.1 Kitasatospora sp. NPDC059160
GCGCACGCCCGGGGCCCTGCCACGTCGGCTCACTGCTGCTCCTGCTCCTGAGGCTCCTCCGACCCCTCCGGCTCCTCCTGCTCCTCCTGCTCCTCCGCGGGCAGCTGCGCCAGGTAGGCGTCGATCTCGGCCGCCCCCGGCTCCGGCGCGAGCTCCGGGAACTCCTCCACCAGCAGGCGCGGCAGCCCGGGCACCGTCCATTCGCCGAGCAGGTCGAGCGCCGCCTCGGCCGCCGCCGCCTCGAACTCCTCGAAGCCACCGGTCAGTTCGTCCGGCATCGGGCGCCCCAACGCGTTCAGCTCGGCCAGGTTGCGGTAGCTGCGCCGCATCAGGCCCTGCTCCAGCAGCAGCCGCGCGCCGTCGGTGGCCATGCCGACGGACAGCACCCGGCCCGGCCCCCAGCCCTGCTCGTCCGGTTCGTCCAGCCAGCCGGTCGTGGTCAGCGCCTCGTACCCGGCCAGCCGCTGCTCCTCGTCGAGCGCGGCGAAGCCCGCCAGCCAGTCCCGGACGGCCGCCGGGTCCGTCACGTCCACCCCGTGGGCGTGCAGCAGCACCGCGTACAGCCGGGGCCAGGTCACCAGGTCGGCGCGGTGCAGCAG
Organism: Kitasatospora sp. NPDC059160; assembly: GCF_042755465.1. Taxonomy (NCBI): domain Bacteria; kingdom Bacillati; phylum Actinomycetota; class Actinomycetes; order Kitasatosporales; family Streptomycetaceae; genus Kitasatospora; species Kitasatospora sp. NPDC059160. Next base: position 600 of record NZ_JBHZCN010000138.1, read on the forward strand.
CCCGGCCGCGACCTCGCCCTGCCACTCGGCCTCGGCGTGCAGCCGCTCCTGGCGCTTGGCGTTGAGCCGCTTCGCGGCCCGCTGGTGGTCGACCAGCAGCCGTACGGCCTCGCCGTAGGCGAGCGGGTCCTGCTCCGGCGCGGGTTGGACGTAGAGGTGGAGCCGCTCGTACAGCAGGTGCTCCACCTCGTCGGAGGTGAGTTCGGGCCAGCCGTCGTGCATCCTGCCCCCGCCCAGCTCCAGCAGCGCCAGCACCGCGCGCAGCGGCGCTTCGGCCACCGGCGCGCGGTCCTGGCCGGCCGCCCAGGCGAGCAGGTCGGCGGCCCTGGTGCGCGGGGCGAGCCGCAGGTCTTCGTCGTTCATGTTCCGAACGGTAGCCGCCGGACGCGGGTAGGGTCGGCAGCCATGGTCCCCGTACGCCTCACCGGCCCCAGACTCGCCCTCCGCGAGTACCGCCACACCCCGGAGGAAGTGGACGCGCTGCACGCGCTGTACGGCGACCCGGAGGTGACCCGCTACCTCCCCTTCGAGCCGCGCGACCGCGAGACCTGCGCCGACCAGATCGAGCTCTACCTGGAGGAGGCGATGGCCGAGGAGCGGGGCGTCTACCGGCTCGCCGTCGTCCGGCGCGAGGACGCCGGGGACGCCGGGGACGCCGGGGACCTGGAGGACGCGCTGCCGGTCGCGCACGCCGCCCTCACCCTCGGCGAGTACCGCTCGGCCCGCCTCGGCTACGTGCTGAGCCGCCCGGTGTGGGGCCGCGGCTACGCGGGCGAGATCGCCGTACTGCTCTGCGAGTTCTCCTTCGGGGCGCTCGGCCTGCACCGGCTGGCCGCCCGGGTCGACGTGGAGAACACGGCCTCGGCCAAGGTGCTCACCCGGCTCGGCTTCCGGCTGGAGGGGCGTGTCCGGCACGACCTGTACAAGGGCGGCGCCTGGCGCGACTCGTACCGCTACTCGCTGCTCGCCGACGAGTGGTCCGGCCCGCCCGCGCCGCGCCCGGGAGCCGGGCAGGGGCGCGAGGCCGGGCAGGGGGGTTAACCCCACCCCCGATCCGCCGGTCGGCCCGATACCCACCGGGCCCCGCCTCGGCCAGACTTGACCACGTCAGCGAGTACGGAAGACCACGACAACGAGGGGCCGGGGACCGGGAGATGAGCAGCAGCGGCAGCACGCTGGGTCAGGGGTGGGACGCCGCGGGCGGTTACGGCGACGACGGGGCCCGTCCGGCCCGGGCCCGCTGCACCGAGGAGCCGCCCGGTTTCTGGCGGGCGCCGTTCTCCGGGCACTACTACCGCGAGGTCGGCTACGCGCTCACCGGGCTGCCGGTCGCGATCGTCGGCTTCGTCGTCGCGATCGTCCTGTTCTGCCTCGGCGTCGGCACCTTCGTCACCGTCCTCGGCCTGCCGGTGCTGGCCGCCCTGACCAGCACCGCCCGGGGCCTCGGCCGGGCCGAGCGGGCCCGGGTGCGCGGGATGCTCGCGCTGGACGTGCCCGGCCCGGCGCCGGTGCAGCAGGTGCGCCCGGGCAGCTGGGGCTCGATCACCGCACGGCTGGCCGACGGGGCGGGCTGGAAGGCCGCGCTGTACCAGCTGGTGATGTTCCCCTGGGCGGTGTTCAGCTTCTGCCTCACGCTGACGTTCCTGCTGCTCGGCTGGGCGATGGCGCTCTACCCGCTCTACCACTGGGTCTTCCCGCGCTACACCTCCTGGCACGGGTACCAGCTGTTCGACTTCACCGACAGCCACCACGTCCGGCACGCCTACTACGTGGAGGGCACCTGGCAGATCGCCGCGTTCTCGGCGATCGGGGTCCTGCTGATCTTCCTCACCGCGCGGCTGGTCCGCGGCCTGACCAACGTCAACCGGGCCGCCACCCGGGGGCTGCTCGGCCGCTGAGGCCCGGCCCGCTCGCTCCCGGCCCGCTCCCTGACGTTCCACCCCCGCCTCTGCCCCGCCCCGCCTCTGTCTTGCCTCCGCCCCGCCCGTGCTCCGGACGCCCTCCTGATGCGGGTGGGGCGGCCCCGTGTTCGGATGGCCGGGTGGCGACCGCCCCCACCCCCGTGCCGGCCCCGGACGTCCTGGTCACCTCCCGTCCGCTGGACGAGTACTGCGCCCTGTTCGGCCTGACCCGCGCCCGGCTCGCCGCCCTGCCCGGCCCGCTGCTGGACTGCCCGGGCGGTACGTCCGGCCTGGCCGCCGAGGCGCGCGAGCTGGGCTGCCGGGTGATCGCCGTCGACCCGGCGTACGCGCTGCCGCCGCCCGAGCTGGCCGCCCGGGCACGGGCCGCCCGGGCGTCGATGGCCGTCGCGATGGCGGCCCGCCCGCAGCTGTACCCCTTGCGCCGCCCCGCCCGCCCGGACCGCTACCTGCGCAGCTGGGACCGCGCCCGTCGGCTGTTCGCCGCCGACTCGGCCGCCCACCCGCAGTGCTACCTGGCCGCCGCGCTGCCCCGGCTGCCCTTCGCGGACGGCGCCTTCGCACTCACCCTGAGCGGCTACCTGATCTTCGCCTACCCCGAACTGTTCGGCCCGGAGCGGCAGCTGGCCGCGCTGGCCGAGCTGGTCCGGGTGACGGCCGCGGACGGGGAGGTACGGGTCCAGCCGCTGAACGACGGTCGCGGCCGCCGCTGCGGCCACCTCGACCGGCTGCGGTACGCGCTCGGCGAGCGCCGGATCGCCAGCGAGGTCCACCGGGTGCCGCACGAAGGCGGCCGCACCAGCGGGGTCCTGGTGCTCCGGGCCGCCCGTGGCCGGCCCCGCAGGCCGGAACCGGCCATACTCCTGTAATGGTCACTAGGCCGGTTGGCCCCTATACTCGCTCGCATGAGCGAGACCACGATCCGGCCCGCCCGGCCCGCCGACGCCGACCGGCTCACCGCGCTGATCCAGGCCTCCGCCGCCTACCGCGGTGCGTACTTCGCGATGATCGACGGCTATGCCGTGCGGCCCGACTACATCGAGCGCCACGAGGTGCGGATGGCCGTGGACCGTACCGACGACCGGCTGCTCGGCTTCTACGGGCTGATCCACGAACCGGCCGAACTGGACCTGATGTTCGTCGCCGACGACGCCCAAGGACTGGGCATCGGACGGGTGTTGATCGCCGACATGCTCGACCGCGCCCGGGCCGCCGGGATCGCGGCGGTCAAGGTCGTCTCGCACCCGCCCGCCGAGGGCTTCTACCTCCAGGTGGGCGCCGTGCGCACCGGCACCCGCCCGCCGCAGCCCAAGACCCCCTGGTCGCAGCCCGAACTGCGCTTCACGGTCCAGGGGTTCACCGGCTAGGGATTCGCCGGCGGGTCGACGGCCACTGCCGCCGACGCCACTGCCGCAGACGCCACCGGCGTCGGCTGCGCGGGGACGAAGGCCGCCGCCTGGAGCCGGGACAGTATCTTCTCCGCCAGCCAACTGCGGTCCGACCCGTACGGAATGCCCTGCGGGTCGACCAACTGCGCCGCCACCGCGTCCCGCAGCCGCTGCGCCTCGGCGCCCGGCAGCCGGGAGAGCAGGCCCCGGGCGGCCAGCAGCGCGTGGTACTGCTCGAACCCCGAGCGGGGGTGCTCGATCGCCTCCAGCACGCTCGGCAGGTCCGCCAGCGAGGGATCGCCCTGCATCAGCGCGAGGGCCTGGATCCGGCGGCCCTCCGAGCCGGCCGCGAACAGGGCCCGCACCTGGTCGGCGGTCAGCGCCGAGCGCGTCGCGGTCGAGCGGACCTCCGCCACCACGCCGTCCGGCCCGGCGGGGGAGTCCGAGGACGGCGGCAACTGGGCGGCCAGCGCGGCGGGTTGCTCCGCGCTGCCACCGAGCAGGCCGAGCTGCTGCATCGCGCGCACCCGCAGGTCGTCGGCGCCCACCTTGTCGCCGTGCCGGTCGCGGTCCTGCCCGGCCAGGAAGAGGTCCAGCGCCTCGTCCGTCTCGGTCAGCACCCGGGGCAGCGCCAGCCTGGTCACCAGCCAGCCGGCCAGGAAGCCGAGCACCAGGAAGTACAGCACCAGCGCCGCCGCGAACGGCACCGCGGCGTCCTCCCCGCCCAGCACGGGCGCCAGCGCCGTACCGAGCTGGTGCAGCCGTTCACCGAGCGAGCCGAGCTGGGTCAGCCCGACGCCCAGCAGCACCTTGGTCAGCCAGTCGGAGACCTGTTCCAGATTGGTGTTGGGCGCGTACGAGCCCTGCGGCTCGCCGGAGCCGCTCTTCACCCGGGGCACCCCGAACAGGAAGCCCAGCGCGCCGCCGAGCACCGTCGAGGCGCCCGCCACCACCAGGCCGCCGCCGAGCGCCTGCCAGGCCTGGGCCCGGCCGAGCGCGAACAGCAGCAGTCCGAGCAGGCCCGTGCCGGTCAGCACCCCGGCGGCCGTCCACTGCGCCGTCCGCAGCGCCGACCCGCCGGCCCGTCGCCGTACCCTCGCCATCGCCCACCCCCTGTGTCCGCGCCGCTGCGCCCCGTCGCCACCGCGGGGCCGCGCCGACTCTAGCGCTGCGGCCCCAGCACGGGAACGACCCGGGGGCGCTGCGGCTACGACGGGCGGCCGGAAACGCAGACGACCCGCAGGCTGCTCCTCGACGCAGGCCCGTGCACTGGCCTGACGCCGAGGCACCGGGGATGTACCGGTGAGCCTGCGGGTCGGGTGACTGCTGTGGATTTCGCCTGCCGGAGGCCAGGGGCCTCATCCTGCGCAGGCAGGGGCGGCTCTAGCGAGCAGCCACCTCACACATCCTGATGGAACTCAACTCAGGATCACCTCCTTTCAGTGTGCCGCCACTGTAGGCAGCCTCCTGTCGGGAGGGCAACGGATTATTCGCGGGCGCCGCTCAGGCGCCCTTCACCTTGTCCTGGAACTTGGTGTAGTCGATCACGTTGTCGGGCGACGGGGCCTGGATGGTGACCGGCTTGTCGTAGTCGGTGAAGTCGACCTGGCCCTTGTCGGAGCCGGTGGTCTTCTCCATCCGCACCGGGTAGAACTTGCCCTCGGTGGCGATGTGGAGCAGCGACTCCTCGCCCTTGTCGTCCTTCTGTCGGAGGCTGAACGTCTTCACCCCGTTGACGGTGCCGGCGCTGCCCTTGGTGGGGGTGCTGGAGCCGTCGTCGAGCATCTGGTTGCTCGCGTCGGTGAGCTTGCAGAAGTCGGTCAGGTCCTTCATCTTCGGGTCGTCCTGGAAGCCGGTCAGGTAGCGGCCCTTGAACACCTCGGCGACCGCGTCGCCCTTCGGCCCGCCGAAGGTCTTCCAGAACTGGGCGTCCGGCTTGAGGAAGTACTGCTTGCCGTCGCTGAGGAGCTCGAAGGAGCCCATCCCGGGCAGCGCCATGCTGCCCTGGCACGCGCCCTTCGAGTCCATGACCATGTTGATGGTCATCTCGCCCTCGTCGCTCGCCATCTTGCCGCTGATCCTGAGCGACGTGGCGCCGGCCAGCGCGTCCTTGGCCTTCTTCTCGATCTCCTGGGCGGTCAGCTTGTCCGTGTCGAGCTTCGCCACGGTCGGAGTCGGAGTCGGCGTGGCGGTCGGAGTCGCGGCCGCCGCGGCGGTGGTGGCCGCGGGCGCCGCGGCCTTGTCCGAGTCCTTGTTGTCGCCACAGGCGGCCGTGCCGGCTCCCAGGAGGAGGCAGATCGCGGCGGTGCTCGCCAGGCGCTTCGACAGCATGAGGTCGTTCCTTATCCAGGGAACGGTCCCGCCGCCCCCCACTTGGATGAAATTTTCCTCAGTATGGGGGAGCGGTCTGACAGCAGATCTTGAAAACGGGGTGCCGTTACCGCTTCGTGGCGGGACCGTGCCCTGAGTGTGGCGGGAAAACGAAAGGGCCCGGAGGACGAATCCTCCGGGCCCTTTCGGCTACTGAGTAGCGGGGACAGGATTTGAACCTGCGACCTCTGGGTTATGAGCCCAGCGAGCTACCGAGCTGCTCCACCCCGCGTCGGTGAACACAACAATACGGGGAAGTCGCCGAGATGGGAAATCGGTTCTGCAGGACGGCCCCAACTCACCCTCCGGCGCTGACGTATCACCCTCCGTGCCGATCCGCGGGCCGCCCTCCGGACCGCCCGCCGTGCCGTGCGGCCCGGGCCCTGGCCCAGAGCGCGAAGCCGACCAGGGCCGCGAAGCAGGGCACCATCAGCACCCCGTAGACCACCAGGAACCCGTCCGTCCCCAGGTCGGCGGCGGCGTTCCAGGTGCCGTGCAGCACGATCGCCAGCAGCAGTCCGGCGGGTGCGGCCAGCCGGGCCAGCCAGCGCCGCCCGGTGGTCAGGGCGACGGCCAGGCCGATCCCGGTGAGCGCGGTGAACAGCGGGTGGGCGAACGGGGAGAGCAGGGCGCGCAGGACGAAGGTCTGCACGGTGCTGTCGAAGTCGCGCAGGCTGGGCGGATCGCCCAGGCCGATGCTGTCCAGCCGGTTGCGCTGGTCGGTGGTGAAGGCCCGGCCCAGGTAGAGGGCGTTCTCGGTGAAGGCGAAGCCGCAGGCCGTCATCCCGCCGAGCACCATCCCGGCGGCCAGGGTGCGCGGCCGGGAGCGGCGGTGCGCGGCGCCCGGGGTGCCCGGGGCGGGCGGGGCCGGGCGCAGGTAGGGCAGGGGCCGCAGGTACGGGCGGAGCCGCAGCCGGCCCCGGGCGTGCGGTCCGGCCGGGCGGCGCTGGTACGGGCGGGGGCGCCGGGGCGCGGGCGCCCGGTGCAGCAGCGGTGCGCAGGGGCGGCCGGAGCGGCGGCCGTGGCAGCGCAGCCGCTGGCCGAGCGGCAGCAGCAGCACCAGCAGGGCGGTGGCCTTGGCGCTCTCCTCGATCACCGGGGTGGCGACGCCGGAGCCGAGCAGCCCGCCGAAGGCGTGGTGGTGGGCGGTCAGGTAGTCGGCGGTCCAGTTGTTGGCGAGGATCGCGATCGTGGTGGCCGCGCAGGCGCCCCAGCCGAGGCAGAACACGGTGTGCCGCAGCGGCACCCGGGCGGTCAGGTTGAGCCAGGCCAGGCCACCGAGCACGAAGGGCAGCGGCACCATCGCCAGGCCCAGTCCCACCAGCAGTCCGACGGTGCCGGTCTGCCGCTGGACCAGGTGCAGGATCAGCACCCCGCAGCAGGCCAGGGTCAGGACGGCGGAGGTGGTGACGGAGGAGAGCGCCAGCGAGCGGACGCGGCCCGGGGGCGCCGTGGTCGGGCCGGCCGGGAGCCGACCGGCGACGAGGGCCGTCGGGGCGGCCGGTGCCGCGCCGCCGGGCCGGGACAGCAGCCGGTCGGCCCGGCGCCTCCGCGGCCCCGGGATGGTCCGGGTGACGCCGGTGCGCGGGACCGTACCCGGTGCGTCGGCGGCGGTGCGGGCGGTCGCCCGGGGCCCGCCGCCGGGCGGGCTGCCCATGCGGCTCAGGGTAGGCCACGGCGGCGGCCGGTCGGGACGACTCGGGACGAACCGTTCGTCCCGGCCGCGACCGGCCGGTCAGCCCGGCGCGGCCCGTTCGAACGGCTGCCGGAGGGTCAGCGGCGGCGGAACAGCAGGTCGTGCACCACGTGGCCCTTGGCGATCCCGGCCCGCTCGAACTTGGTGACCGGCCGCCAGTCCGGTCGGGGCGCGTAGCCGGGGACGCTGCCGTCCGGGTGGTCCGCGGGCTCCAGCCAGCCGGTCCCGTCACCCTCGGGGTGCAGGTTCTCCAGCTCGGGAGAGGCGGACAGCACCGTCAGCATCTGCTCCGCGTACGGCTCCCAGTCGGTCGCGCAGTGCACCAGGGCGCCCGGGGCGAGCCGGGGCAGCACCAGGTCGAGGAAGGACGGCTGGACCAGTCGGCGCTTGTGGTGCTTGGGCTTCGGCCACGGGTCGGCGAAGTAGACCCGCAGGCCGTTCAGCGAGGCGTCCGGCAGCATGTCGCGCAGCAGGATGATCGCGTCCCCGGCGGCCAGCCGGACGTTCCGCGAGCCGTCCCGCTCCAGCATGCCGAGCAGGTTGCCGTGGCCGGGGGTGTGCACGTCGGCGGCCAGGATGCCGGTCGACGGGTCGGCGGCGGCCATCGCGGCGGTGGTCTCGCCCATGCCGAAGCCGATCTCCAGGGTGACCGGCAGACCGTCGAACAGCTCAGCGAGGTCGAGCGGGGTGCCGTCGATCGGGACGCCGTACGTCTCCCAGCTCCGGTCCAGGGCGCCCGCCTGGGCGTTGGTCATCCGGCCCCGGCGCGGCTGGAAGCTGCGGATCCGCCGCTCCCGGTGCTGTTCCTCGGTGGCCTTGTGCGGGTACATCGGCGCGGGGTAGGCGGCCGGCGCCGCGGACAGCCGGGCGGACGGCGATTGCTGGGGGATCGGGGCGGTGGAAGTCACAATCAACCGAGTCTACGGGGCCGCGCGGGGCACCCGGAGGGGTGTGTGACGGGGCTCATCCGGGCCGGGGCCGCGCGCTCCGCCGGGCCGGTACGGCGGCGGGCTCAGCCACCGGCCTCCAGGGCGGCCAGGGCCCGGCGGGCCACCTCGCGGCCGATCGGCAGCGAGGCCGTCGCCGCGGGGGAGGGGGCGTTCAGCACGTGCACCGCCCGGCGCGGGGAGCGCGGGTCCGCCGGGTCGAAGCCGGCGAAGGCGAAGTCGTCCAGCAGCGAGCCGTCCCGGGCCACCGCCTGGGCCCGCACCCCGGCCGTGGCCGGCACCAGGTCGGCGGCGGTCACGGCGGGCAGCAGCCGTCGGACGGCGGCGGTGAACGCCCGCTTGGACAGCGAGCGGTGCAACTCGCCGACCTCGTACCGCCAGTGCCGCCGCAGGATCCGCCAGGTGCCGGGGAAGGCGAGGGTCTCGGCCAGGTCGCCCGGGCGGACGGTCCGCCAGTCGTACCCCTCGCGGGCCAGCGCGGGCACCGCGTTCGGGCCGACGTGGACGTCCCCGTGGATGCCCCGGGTGAGGTGCACCCCGAGGAACGGGAAGGCCGGGTCGGGCACCGGGTACACCAGGCCGCGGACCAAGTTCCGCCGGTGCTCGGCCAGTTCGTAGTACTCCCCGCGGAACGGGACGATCCGCACCCCCGGGTCGTCCCCGGCCAGCCGGGCGATCCGGTCGCTGTGCAGCCCGGCGCAGTTCACCAGCACCCCGCAGCGCAGCTCCCCGCCGGAGGTGCCGACCGTCACCCCGTCCCGGCGCCGGGCCACCGCCCGCACCGCCGTGCCGGGCCGCAGTTCGGCGCCCGCCTCCCGGGCCAGCCGGGCGTAGGCCGTGGCGACCGCCGGGAAGTCGCAGATGCCGGTGGTGCCGACGTGCAGCCCGGCCCGCCCGACCACGGCCGGCTCGTACCGGGCGATCCCGGCCCGGTCCAGCTCGGTGACCGGGATGCCGTTCGCCCGCCCGCGTTCGGTCAGCGCCGCCAACCGGGGCAGTTCGGCGTCCTCGGTTGCCACGATCAGCTTGCCGGTGACCTCGTACGGGAGGCCGTGCTCACGGCAGAACTCGACCATCTCGGCGGCGCCGGCGACCGCGAAGCGGGCCTTGTACGAGCCGGGGCGGTAGTACACGCCGCTGTGGATCACCCCGCTGTTGCGCCCGGTCTGGTGCGCCGCGAAGCCGTTCTCCTTCTCCAGCACCGCCAGCCGCAGCCCGGGCCTGGCCCGGGTCAGGGCGTACGCCGTGGCCAGTCCGACGATCCCGCCGCCGACCACCAGGACATCGAAGTCGTCCGCCACGCTGCGCTCCTCGTCCACCGCCGGGTCGCCGTCGCCGAAGCCGGTACGGGCGGCGTGCGTCGCCCCCGCTCCGGCTTCCGCCGCAGATGCTGCCACGGCTCCGGGCGGGGGTCGAGACCGCGTGACGGGCGGGGCGGACGTCGCGCGGCGGTCGGCCCGTCAAGGCTCCGCTGCGCGGGTACGCGTCCTTCGTCCGTTCGTCGGTTCGTCCTTCGTCGGTTCGTCCTTCGTCCGGCCGGCCCGGGGCATGCCGAGGTGGGCGGGCATTTACGTCCCCCCAACCAGCCCCCCCGGGCAAGCGGCGGTGCCCCCCCTCGCGCCGTGGGGCGGGTGGG
>NZ_JBHZCN010000138.1:10565-20187 GCF_042755465.1 Kitasatospora sp. NPDC059160
GTCCCCCGCCCTTCTGCCTGCGTCCGGCTCCCCACTCGTGGCCCCGCCATCCGCCGGCCCGCCCGGCGCCAGCCCGTGGGGGGCGCCTGTGCCCGCCCGCCCACCTCGCCCCCCGGGGCATCGGCCGGTCCCCCCGGACCGGCCGTGGTGCGGTGCGCAGAGCCCCCCGGCTCCGCGCGGCGGCACCGCCCCCCTCTGTGCGGCCGTGGCGCCGCCGCGCAGAGCCCCCCGGCTCCGCGCGTCGCCGCCGCCCCCCGTCCGGCCGCGTCGTGGTCAGACCTCCCAGGGCCAGCCGGCGTCGGTCCCCGCCTCCAGCAGGGGGATCAGCCGGAAGGCCGCGTCGCTCAGGCCGCCGAAGGTGTGCCGGTTGGCACCGCCGCTCGGGCCGTGGCCCGTGGCGTAGCCGGCCAGGTTCCAGGTGTAGACGGGCACGTGGGCCGGTACGGCGGTGAGCGGATCGCTGCCCCCGTACCCGGCGCCGGGCTGCTCGTCGGTGATGATCACTACCCGGTCGTGGCCCCTGTAGTGGTCCCGGACGGCCTGGGCGGTGTTGGTGCCGCCGAGGTTGGAGAAGCGCCCCAGCACCCGCAGCACCGCCTCCCCGCGGCCGACCTCGACCACCCGGCTGACGCTGCCGAACTCGACCAGGTCCGCCTCGGCCGCCCGCACCTTCAACGCGGTGCCGAAGATCGCCGCCGAGTCCGCCCGGTTGAGCTGGGTCTGCGCGCTGGGCCGGTCGAACATCGAGCCGGAGCGGTCGACCAGGACCAGCGTCCGGCCGGGCAGCTCGGGCACGTTGGCGAGCGAGTGGCCGAGCGCCGTCTCCAGCGCGTGCCCCCACCGCAGCGAGGGCGCGTGCCGGTACGCGGCCAGGTAGCGGAACGGGAACTGGCGCGAGCGCCGCACCTCGCCCCGGTCGGAGACCCGCCGGGCCACCTCGGCCGCGACCGCGTCCGACACCCCCGCCTGATCGAAGTTGCGCAGGTTCCGCACCAGCGCCATCGGGCCCATGGACGGGATGACCGCCTCCCAGACCGCGGCGTCCATCGGACCCTGCAGCCAGCCCGCCAACGCCTCCCAGGTCAGCCCGGCGGCGGCCAGCCGCTCCGCGCCGTCCTCCGCCGTCACGGCCGCCCGGCGCTCCCCGACGGGCAGCGCGAGCAGCTCGCGGTTGGCGGTCAGCATCCGGTCGAGGGCGGGCGGGACGGCCTCCTCCGGCCGGTGCCGGCGGTCCAGCGCGTACTGGAACAGGGCGCCCTGCCAGGGCTTGGCCGGGTCCGGCGCCGGGTGGGTCAGCTCCAGGACGTCGCCGAAGCGGTAGCCCTTGCCCGCGGTGTCGTACTTGAGCAGCGCGCGGGCGTCGTACAGCCGCCGCACCGCGTCCGCGACGCCGCGCTTGAGCGGCTTGGGCAGCGCCCGGCCGTAGCGCGAGGTCCAGTACGCGAGCAGCTCACCGGGCTCGTCGGCCCGCCGCAGCACGGCGTCGACGGCCTGCCGGGAGTGCCCGTGGGCACCGGCGTCCAGCCGGGCCCGGGTGAACTCGGCGGCGCCGACCAGCGCGGCGGTGCGCAACTGCGCGCCGTACCGCAGCCAGCGCAGCAGCCCGAGGGTCCACTCCGGGTCGCTGACGGCGAGTTCGCGCACCAGCGCGGTGTAGCGGTCGTCGCGGGCGCCGCCGCGCTCGTAGAAGGTGTCCTGTCCGACCATGTTGGCCACGGCGAGAAGGAAGAGTTCGGACTTGGCGTCCCGGGTGAACCCGACGCCGCCGTTGTGGTTGGTGGTGCGCTTCCCGGTCGTGGTCACCGGTGACTTCGGACTGGCCTTGGTCTTGCGGATGTTGAACCTGGACATGCTGCAGCCCCCCTCGGCGTGCTCGGTCGTCAGCGGGAGGGAGGCATGCTGCGGCTGGGGTGCCCGAGATCGTGCCGGTCGTCGAACGACGACCGACGTCGGCGGAGGTATATGCCTTGTGCTCTACCGGATTGAGCTAGCGGCCGCGCTCGCGCACGGCACGCCCGGGATTTGAACCCGGAACCGCAAGATCCGAAGTAACCCCCGCCTGCGCACCGGGCACTCCGAAGCGCAGCTGCCTCCCGAGATCAATGGATTCGGCTGCGGTTTTTGGGTTTGCTTCAACGCACCCCGTTGAAGGGGCACTCCACAGAAGTAACCGCTGCCGGCGCACCGGGAGGTGCGGAATTCTATTCAGGTATGGGTGTCCAGAGTTCAAGGACGGCTGAGGTGACATAGCTGCTCTGCCAACTGAGCTACACCGGCCCGAAGCCGGTGACGGGACTCGAACCCGCGACACGCCCATTAAGAGTGGAAGTAACCTCCGCCTGCGCACCTGGACGAGAGAGAACATATCCAGTCCCCTCCCGCAGGTGCACCCCATTTATCGCCGGGCCCGAACGCCACGCCACTCGGACGTCACGCCGGAGCGACGATCACCGCCCGCGCCCGCTCGGTCAGCTCGCGGACCCGGCGTTCGCCCTGGAAGGGCTCCAGCCGCCGCAGCATCTCCACCACGTACTCCCGGCTGCGCTGCGAGGAGATCCGGCCGGCCACCTCGACGGCGCGCTCGCCGGCGGCGACCGCGGCGTCCAGGTTGCCCGCCTCGGCCTCGGCCATCGCCGAGACCACCAGCCGCAGGCCGTGCGAGCGGACGTAGCCCTCGGTGGGCTTGGCCAGTGCCTCGCGGGTGAACTGCCGGACCTTGGAGGGCACTCCGAGGTCGCGGAAGCACTCGGCGGCGTCGGCGGCCAGCCGGTCGTAGGCGTAGAAGTCGATCCACGCCGGATCGGGGTCCCCGGCGCGTGCTCGTTCGAGTGCGCTCTCCGCCGCGCCGAGCGCCGTCGCGCACGCTGCCGCGTTGCGGGCCTTGGCCTGGGCCCGTGCCTCCACCAGGTGGAAGAAGCTCATGGTCCGGGCGGTGGCCAGGCTGCGGTTGCGCTCCAGCGCGGCCTGGGCGAGGTCGACGGCCTCCTCGGCGAAGCCCCGGTAGCCGGCCTGGAGGCTCATCGAGGCCAGCACGTAGCCGCCGAGCGGCACGTCGGCGGCGGCCCGGGCGAGCCGCAGGGCCTGGATGTAGTACCGCTGGGCGGCCTCGTGCTGGCCGGTGTCGAAGGCCATCCACCCGGCCAGCCTGGTCAGTTCGGCGGTCGCGCCGAACAGCGCCCGGCCGACCGCGTCGCTGTACGAGGCCAGCAGCAGCGGCGCCGCCTCCACCCGCAGGCACTCCGGCACCATCGACGAACGCCAGTCCCCGCCGCCGTACTTGGAGTCCCAGCGGCGGGCCTCCTGGGCGGCCTCGCGGAGCTTGACCGCGTCCGAGTGGCCGACCCGGTACGAGGAGTTCTCGCTGGGGGAGCGCGGCACGTCGCGGGCCACCGAGCCGTCCGCCGGGTTGATCAGCCAGCGGGAGACGGGCGTCGCGTACGCGGCGACCGAGAAGGTGCCGGCCAGGCTGTCGCTCCAGCGGCCGCCGCCGGGCCCGCGGCGCAGGTCGAGGTCGACCCGGAACAGGTCGGTGGCCGAGCGCACCGCGTCGGCCACCTCGCGCGGGAAGGCCAGGCCGAGTTCGGGCGCCGGGTCGGTGTCGCCCAGGCCGATCTCCTCCAGCGGGACGGGCCGGCCGAGCTTGCCGCCGATCGCGGTGGCGATCAGGTGCGGGACGGGCCCCTGCGGGACCATGCCCTTGCTGACCCAGCGGGCGACCGAGGTCTTGTCGTACCGCAGCGTCAAACCGCGTTGCGCGCCAAGGTCGTTGACCCTTCGGGCCAGTCCGGCGTTGCTGATCTGGGCGAGGGTCAGGAGCGTGCCGAGCCGTTCGTTCGGTCCTCGTGGGCTGACGGTCATGGTGGCGGCGGCACCTCCTGCGGCCTTGTGCGCGGGGCCCGGGCGGCACCGGGCCGTAGCTGCTGTACCTAGAGTAGTCGGACGCGTTCCGACGGTTAAGAGGCCGCATTCCGGATGGCGGGATCGCGCACCCGGCGGCGCGGCGCCGGGCCGCCGCGGGGGTTGGTCCGGACCACCCGGAGCGGTTCGGCCGCGCCGTGCGCCGGAGCGTCGTGCTCCGGTCCCGTGTTCACGTGCGCCCGGCCGTGCCCCCTGGCCCGACCGGCTGCTCGGCGATTCGCTGGTGGTCGTGGGTCGGCCCGCCGTCGAGGACCCGGCGGGCCGGGGGACGCCGCCGCCTCAATCCCCGCGGGTGGCGGCGAAGTCCGGGAGGGCATGCGGATGCCCTCCCGGGCGGGGCGACGCCTTTCGGCCATCTCGCGATGCCCATGTCAAGGGCGTGCGCCCGGGCGGTCCGGGCCGGGGAGGGGGAGGCCCGGCCCGCCCGAATCCACCCCCCGACCCCGCCCCCGTCGCCGTCCTCGCCGCCTCCCCGCGCCCGGGCCCCGTCGCCTTCCCGCGCCCGACACCCGCGCCGGGCCCGTCGAAACGGAAGCGGAACCGACAACACCGGCCCCGGCAGCGCCCGGTGGTGGCACGATGTCTCCAGACGGCGCGCCGGAACGCGGGCACGCCCGGACGCGCCCACGGGCCGCCCCCGGCACCCACCCGGCCGCCCGCCCGGCGCCGGACGCGCCGCGCGAGTGCAGGTCCTCGTCCGGTGGAGGCGCGATGCGGTGGCTGACGGGCTGGAGCACGGGCACGCCCCGGCCGGGCGCGCCGGTGCACGAGGCCCTCGCCACGGTCGCCCCGATCGCCGCCCGCCCCCTGTGGACCGGCCCCAACCCGCTCTGGGCCGTGGGCGACTGGCGGCCCGAGGAGATCCGCCTGGTCACCCTCCGCCCCGGCGCCCGCCCCGTCGTCAGCACCGGCCCCACCACCCCCGACCCGGTCGAGGACACCCCCGCCACCACCCGGCTCGCCGTCCTCGGCCACTGCGGCGCCACCGACGCCGAACTCGCCGCCGGCCTCGCCGCCGCCCGCGGCGGCGCCGTCCGCCACCTCACCGCCTGGCCCGGCAGCTACACCGTCGTGCTGCGCACCGGCACCCGCTCCACCCTGCTGCTCACCGACCTCGCCGGCGCCCAGCCGGTCTTCCACACCCCCTGGGCCGGCGGCACCGCGTACGCCACCGCCGCCCTCCCGCTCGCCGACCTGGTCGGCGCCGCGCTGGACACCGGCCACCTCGCCGCCCGGCTCGCCTGCCCGGAGTCCCCCGAGGCGCTCGGCACCGGCACGCCGTACCTGGGCGTCCAGCGGGTGCCGCCCGGCCACGTGCTCGCCGTCCGCGGCGGCCGCCCGTACCTCGACGCCTACGACGAGCCGCCCGGCGCCGAACAGCCCCGCGACGAGGCCCCCGCCATCCGCGAACTCACCCGCGCCCTGCTGGAGTCCGTCCGCTCCCGGGTCCGCACCCCCGCCCCGGCCACCGACCCGGCCGGGCGCGCCCGGCTCGGCGTCGACCTCTCGTACGGGACGGCCTCCGCCACCGTGGCCCTGCTCGCGGCCGCCGTGCCGCTGCCGCCGGTGTCGCCGCTGCCGGCCGGTGCTCCGGGCGCGTCGACGGGGCCGGCCGCGACCGGCGGCCGGAGCACCGCCGGGGCCAGGAGCGGCGCGGTCAAGGGCTCCTGGGCCCGGGAGGCCGCCCAGGGCCCGTCCGCCCCCGAGCAGTTGGCCGCCGTCACGCTCGGCGAGACCGAAGCGCCCACCAGCCTCGCGCTCGCCCCCGACACCCCGCGGCTGCGGCACACCGTGCTCGACCCCGGCCCCGACACCCTCCCGTACGCCGTCCTGCGCACCGACCCGCAGTCCGGCCCGCTCACCGACGAACCCGGCCCCGAACTCGTCGCCGCCGCCCGGGCCGGAGCCCGCTTCGACGCCGGCGGCACCGACCACCTCACCGGCTACGGCGCCCGCCAGGTCCTGGACGGCCACCCGGCCCGGCTCGCCGACCTGATCCGGGCCGGCCGGCCCCGCGAACTGCTGCCCCCGGTCGCCGCCCTGGCCGGTGCCGACCGGGCCGCCGCGGGGGTGCTGACCGGCGCGCTGCGCACCCCGCTCACCGTGGTCCGGGCCGCCCACCGGCTCTCCCGGGTCCGCTACGCCGAGGCACTGGACGAGGCCGCCGCCAAGCTGACCGCCCGGCACGTCCCCGACGGCGGCGGCACCGCGGGCGACCGCTCGGCCGTCGACCTCGCCTGGTGCGTCCCCGGCCCGGCCGCCCGCTGGCTCTCCGACGAGGCGCTCTCCTCGGTCGCCCTCCGACTGCGGCTGGCGGCGCGCCGACCGGCGCCCGAGGAACACCCGGGCGCGCACCGGGCCCGGCACGCCCTCTACCGCCAGGCACGCTCCTACCGCACGCTCCTGCACGCCGCCGAACGGCCCGGCCAGCGGCTGCACGCGCCCTTCCTCGACAACCAGGTGGTCCGCGCCGCCAGGCTGCTCCCCGACGACGTCCGCCTCCAGCCCGGTGCCCGGCACGCCCTCCTGCACGCCGTCCTCACCGGCGCCGGCCGCACCGACCTGCCCCCCGACTGGGGCCGCGGCCCCCGCCCCGACCGCACCGCCCCCACCCGGGCCGGCCTGCGCCTCGCCGCCGACGGCCTCGCCGAGCTCTTCGACGCCCCCCTGCTCGCCGAGGCCGGCCTCATCGACCTCCCCGCCGTCCGCGCCGGCCTGGCCCACTCCACCGACCCCGCCACCCCGCTCTCCCCGGCCGCCCTGGCCGGCCTGGCCGACCTCGTCTCCACCGAACTCTGGCTCCGCCGCCTCCGCGCCCGCCGCCACGGCGCCTGCTGGACCGGGCTCCCCCGCCCCCAACCCCCGGCCCTCACCCCCTGACCCCACAGCCGCCGGGCCGCCCCGCTCGTCCTGCCCCGCTCCCGTCCCGCTCCCGCCCCGCGCGCAGGAAGTCGGCCGCTCCGACTTCCTGCGCCCAGCCCCCGGCCCGCCCGAATCCACCCCCCGACCCCGCCCCGCCCCGCCCGGCGCGGCGTCGCCGGGCGGGGCAGGGGCCGGGCGGGATGATGGCGTGGTTCTGTGTCCGCGGTGAGGAGCGTGTGCGGTGGGCGGTGTGGGCCCGGGGCGGGAGGTTCCCGTGGTGCTGTCGGTGCTGGGGCGGCCGCCGACGGGCAGGCCGCCCGGGGTGCTGGCGGCCTGCGACGGGTCGGACGGTTCGCTGTGGGCCCTGGAGCGGGCGATGACGGAGGCGGAGCTGTTCGGGCTTCCGCTGTACGTGCTGGCCGTGGTGAACCCGGCGCCGGCCGGCTACCCGCCGGGCATGGCGGAGCTGGTGCAGGAGAGCGTGGAGACGCTGGTCGAGAGCATGGCGGACGGGCTGCGCCGGGCGGTGGGGACGGTGCTGCGGCAGCGGGTCCGGCCGTACGAGGGGGAGCTGTCGCTGCACGTGGTGCTGGGCAACGTGATCGAGGTGCTGCTGGAGGCGTCGACCCGGCAGCACACGCTGGTGGTGGGGACCCGCGGCAACGGCGGGTTCGTCCGGCTGCTGCTGGGTTCGGTGAGCTCGGCGGCGGTGCACCACGCGGCCTGCCCGGTCCTGGTGGTCCCCGCGCCGGCCGAGGGCTGACCGTATCGCCGGGGCGCGATCGAGCGACCCCGAGGCCTTCCGGCGCGGTGTCGGGAATGTACCGAGATGGTTCATCGTTCACCTATCTCGTACATCCGCCACGAGACGCCCCTTGGAGCCCCCCGAACATGAAGGTCGAGATCTGGTCCGACATCGCCTGCCCCTGGTGCTACATCGGCAAGCGCCGCTTCGAGCAGGCCCTGGCGGACTTCCCGGGCAAGGAGGCCGTCGAGGTCGTCTACCGCCCGTACCAGCTGGTCCCCGACGCCCCGGCGACGGCGAGCCCGCACCGCGCCTGGCTGGCCGAGCGCTACGGCCCGCAGTCGGTCGCGATGGACGCGCGGGTGGCCGAGCTGGGCCTGGCCGAGGGCATCACGTACGACTTCGACGCGGCCCTGCACGCCAACACCTTCCTGGGCCACCGCCTGCTGCACCTCGCCGAGGCCGAGTACGGCGCCGAGGTGCAGGGCCGGCTCAAGGAGGCGCTGCTCAAGGCGCACTTCACCGACGGCGTGGACGTCGGCGACCGCGCCGCGCTGGCCGACGTGGCCGTCGCGGCGGGCCTGGACCGCGCGCGGGTGACGGCCTACCTGGCGGGTGAGGAGGGCACCGCCGAGGTCCGGGCGCAGCTGGCCGAGGCCCGCGAGCTGGGCATCACCGCCGTGCCGACCTTCGTGTTCGAGGGCAAGTGGGCGGTCCAGGGCGGGCAGGACGCCGAGACCTTCCGCAAGGTGCTGGCGCAGGTCGCCGCCGAGATCGGCGAGCGCCGTCCGGTACCGGTGCAGGTCGCCCCGGCCGGTGAGGCCTGCGCGGACGGTTCCTGCGCCGTCTGACGCCCGGCAGCCGAGTGACGAGGGGCCCGGGGCCCGTTCCGAGCAACCAGCCGGAACGGGCCCCGGGCCCCTTCACCGTCACCTCTCAGGCCGTCACGTGCACCGGAACCGGGCCTGTGCCCAGTCCGCGACGTTCAGCGCCGACCAGATCCCGCTCGCCGGCGTGACCACCAGCCGGATCGACTTCTGCCCGGCCAGCGGCACGTGCACCGGCACCGCGTCGTCCCCGGCGGCGAGGATCCGGGAGCGCCACAGGGTGCCGCCGTCGCCCGACTGGACGGTGAAGACCACCCCGCCGGGGCTGAGCGTGGCGTCGTCCACCCCGGCGACCGCGTCGAAGGACGTGCAGCCGCGGTTGAGGTCGATCAGCGTGGTGGCCGGCGCGTGCACGGTGATGGCGTGCCGGTGGTACTCGCCGCCGATCCAGCCGCCGTCGTGCTGCCAGAACCGGTCGCTGCCCTGCTGCCGGATGCTCGGCCCCTCGGGCGGAATCCGGTGGTGGCCGGGCTTGACCACGGGCAGCGAGTCGCCCCAGTAGTCGCTGGGCGCGGGCGGGGTGGGTGTGGGCGGGGTGGGTGTGGCGACGGTCGGTTCGGGCACCGGCGGGAGGGTCGGCGTCGGGACGACGGGGACCTCGGGCGTCGGCACCGGTGGGAGGGTCGGCACCGGGACGGCGGGTGGTGCGGGGGTGACCGCGGGTGGCTCGCTGCGCGGTGCCCGGGTGGTCGCCGGCGCCTGGCTCGCCCTGGCGCTGGGCTTGGGGCCGGGGCTGGGGGCGGCGCTCGGACTGGTCGCGGGCGGCTCCGGGGCGGCGCTGTCGGGGGCCGGGACGGGCGGTGCGGACGCGGGGGGCACCGGGGCCGGGGACGCCGGGGCGGGGGCGACCGGCGCGCTGCTGGCGGGCGGGGCGGCGGCCGGGGGCGTCGGCTCGGGGGAGCCGGTCAGCGCGTACGCGGCCACGGCGGCGGCCGCGACCGCCACGGCGGCGGCGATCCCGGCCTTGGCGGCGGTGCCGAGGCCCTCGCCGGCCAGGGCACCCGCGCCGGCCCCGCTGCCGCCGGACGCGCCGGAGGCACCGGCGGCGCCGGCCGCCCCCGCGGTTCCCGCGGACGTGCCCGAGGAGCCGGGCGCCCCCGGCGCCGGGCCCGCGGCGGCCCCCCCCCCCCCCGCGGCGGCCCCCCCCCCCGCGGCCGCGGGGGCGCGGAGACCCCCGCCCCCCCCCCCCCCCCCCCCCCCCCCGGGCGGG
>NZ_JBHZCN010000139.1:0-19966 GCF_042755465.1 Kitasatospora sp. NPDC059160
TCGTACTGGACGTACTTGGGCGATTCGGGCGTGCGTCCAGGCGGGATGCCCGGCGTCGCGCGCCTGGCAAGATCCGCCGGACAGGCCCTAGCCGCCGCCCGACATGCGAGAACGGTCGTTCCCGTCATCGGGAACGACCGTTCTCGCGTCTCCTTACGCGCGCACCTGGGGCTGCTCCGCCTGCTCCGGCTGTCCCGGCCCGGCGGCGACCGGCCCGGCGGTGACCGGCTCGGCCGCCGTCGGCGCGGACAGCCCGCGCAGCAGCAGCCAGGCCAGCACGCCCGCGCCGAGCAGCAGGACGCCGGCCAGCAGCCCGGCGCTGTTCATGCCGTGCACGAAGGCGTCCCGGGCGCTCGCCAGCAGCGGCTGGGCGAGGTCCGGCGACAGCCCCTCCGCCGTCTCCACGGCCGCGCCCAGCGACTCCCCGGCCCGGGCGGCGACCTCCGGGGAGGCCCCGGCCGGTACGGACAGCCCGTTCGCGTAGATCGAGCCGACCACCGAGCCGACCAGCGCGATGCCGAGCGCGGTGCCCAGCTCGTACGCGGTCTCGGAGACCGCCGAGGCGGCCCCGGCCTTGTCGGCGGGCGCGGCGCTCAGCACCAGGTCGGCGCCGAGGGTGTAGACCACGCCCTCCGCGGTGCCGGTGATCAGGAAGGAGACCGCCAGCAGCAGGTAGGTGGTGTCCTGCTGGAGCCAGCCCAGCGCGCCCGCCGCCAGGCCCATCGCCAGCAGGCTGACGGTCAGCGCCTTGCGCGCGCCGAAGCGCCGGGCGATCCGGGCGGTCAGCAGACCTCCCGCCACCGAGCCGGCGAAGGCCGGCAGCTCCGCCAGGCCCGCCTGGAGCGGCTCGTAGCCGCGCACCAGCTGGAGGTACTGCGAGACCACGAAGATCACGCCGGACAGGCCGACCAGGGAGATCAGCGAGGCCGTGACGGCGGCGGTGAACCGCCGGTCGCGGAACAGCCGGACGTCCAGCAGCGGGGTCTCCAGCCGCAGCTGGCGGCGGACGAACAGGGTGAGCGCGGCGGCACCGAGCAGGAAGGTGACCGGGACGTCCCAGCGGGCCACGCCGTGCGCGGCGGCCTCCTTGATCGCGTAGACCACGCCGATCACCCCGGCCATCGACAGCCCGACGCTCAGCACGTCCCAGCGGCCCGGCTTCGGGTCCTTGGACTCCGGCAGCAGCCAGGCGCCGAGCACCAGCAGCAGGAGCAGCACCGGGATGTTCAGCAGGAACACCGAGCCCCACCAGAAGTGCTCCAGCAGCAGCCCGCCGACCACCGGCCCGAGCGCGGCACCGGCCGTGGCGGCCGCGCCCCAGATGCCGATCGCGGTGGCCCGCTCCCGGTCGTCCGGGAAGAGGCTGCGGATCAGCGACAGGGTGGAGGGCATGATCGTCGCCCCGGCGACGCCGAGCAGCGCGCGGGCCAGGATCAGCCAGCCCGGGCCCGGCGCGTACGCGGCCAGCAGGGAGGCCGCGCCGAAGGCGGCGGCACCGGTCAGCAGGAGCTTCTTGCGGCCGATCCGGTCGCTCAGGGCGCCCATGCTGACCAGCAGGCCGGCCAGCACGAAGGAGTAGGAGTCGCCGATCCACAGGAGCTGGGTGCCGCTGGGGCGCAGCGTCTCGCTGATGGACGGAATGGCGAGGGAGAGCACGGTCGCGTCGAGGGCGACCACGGTGACGGCCAGCACCAGGACGGCGAGGCCGGTCCAGCGCTGGCGGACGGTCAGGGCGGGGGTACTGCTCATGCGCCCACCTCGCTGCGCTCGGCAGACGCTTCGCTCAATGCGCTGCCCTTGATGATTCGCTCGCTTCGCTCGCTCATGGTGTATCGGTTTCCGGTTTCCGGTCCGAGGTGCTGTGGGTCGCGGCGACAGGGGTGGCGGCGACAGGGGTGGTGACAGGCGTGGCGACGGGTGCGGCGGCCTCCGGCCGGCGCAGCGCGCCGCCGAGGAACAGCTCGGCGAGCGAGAAGGCGGCGTCGCGCGGGGCGAGCCGGCCGTCCTGGATGGCCCAGCCGATCCCGGCCACCAGGTCGAAGAAGGCCTCGCTCAGCCAGGCGGCGCTCAGCTCGATCCGGAAGACGCCCTCGCGCTGCCCGCGCAGGAAGAGCGCGTGCAGCCGGTCGATCTGGACCTCCCAGAGGTCGTTGATGTCCGCGTGGTCGTAGAGCTGGTTCTCGCCGGCCAGGAAGGCGCAGAGCATGGCGTCCGGGACGGCGGCGTCCACCAGGCGGCGCAGCGCGGCCTGGGCGTCGCCCTCCTCGGTGGCGGCGGTGTCCAGGGCGGCGGCGAAGCGCTGCAGGCCCAGCAGGCCGACCTCGCGGATCAGCGCGTCGCGGCCGGGGAACAGCCGGTGCAGGGTGGCCCGGCTGATGCCCGCGCTGCGGGCGATCTCGTCCAGGTGGGCGGTGGGGCGGCGGGACAGCACGCCGACGGCGGCTTCCAGAACGGTGTCGCGGTCGGTGGCCATGCAACGAGTGTAGGCCAAGTGAGACATGGATGTCTCACTTTTACGGTGCGGATCTCATCTGCGAGGCCGGTGACCGGTCGGCGGGCAGCAAAAAACCGGGGACGGCGGGTGCCGTCCCCGGTCGGGGTGGAGCGGGCCGCACGGCCCGCGCCGCTGCGCTCAGCTCTGGTTGTAGAACCCGGTGTCGTCGATCGGCCGGTCGATCACCATCACCTCGACGTCCGCCGGGGTGAGCAGGAAGACCCGGCGGGCGATCCGCTCGATGCCGCCCTGGGTGCCGAAGATCAGCCCCGAGGCGAAGTCGACCATGCGCTTGGCCTCGGCCTCGTTCATCTCGGTGAGGTCCATCACCACCGGGATGGACGCCCGGATGTGCTCACCGACCGTGCGGGCCGCCTCGAAGCCCGTCGGCCGCAGGGAGACGATCTTCGCGGGCGCGGGGACGGCCGGCACCGTCTCCTGATCCACCCACTCGTCGTCGTACACCGCGGCCGGGTAGTTCCCGGAGGGCATCAGCCACCCGTTGTGGTGCTCGTCGCGAAGTGCTCCCATGCCGCGCCTCCCTGCCTCGTCCCGTCTGGTCCCCCGGGGGTGAGTGTCCTTCTTGACACGTCATCCACTCGACGGAACTGTCCGAGTATCGCACTGTTCACCGGTCCCGTGCCCGCTCGCGGCCCCCGTAAGAGTCGTGCCGTGCCGGAAACCCGGGCGGACCCGGGCAAAGAGAGCGACGCGGCGCAGCTCCGTACGGTTGCGCGCGTAGACCATATCGGTAGCGGTCACCGCGCAATTGACCTTCTGTCAACAATGCGGAAACGATTTCACTCGCCGGTCGAACCGTCCACCAGTTCGCGCAACAAATCCGCGTGACCGTTGTGTCGCGCGTACTCCTCGATCATGTGGACCAGGATCCAGCGGAGCGTCACCTCCTGGTCGTGGCGCGGCCGCTTGCCGACGGTGTCCAGCGGCAGACCGGCCGACGCCCGGCGGGCGGCCTCGATCTCGGCGCGCCAGGTGGCGAAGTCCGCCGCGACGTCGGCGGTGGCCACGTTGTCGAAGTCGCCGTCCGGATCCGCCTCGGTCCAGTAGTGACCGGTGGCGACCTCCGCGCCCAGCAGCACGCCCTGGAACCAGTGCCGTTCCACCTCGGCCATGTGCCGGACCAGGCCGAGCAGCGAGAGCGTGGACGGCGGGACGGAGCGCAGCCGCAGCTGGTCGTCGGTCAGGCCCGCGCATTTCAGGGCGAGCGTGCTGCGGTGGTAGTCGAGCCAGGAGGTGAGCATGGCGGCCTCGTCGGCGGCCATCGGCGGGTCGACCCGCGGGGTGAGTTCGGTCATGCCGGACATCCTGGCCGCCGACGGCCCGCCGGTGCGACCGAATTGTCGCCCGGCGGGTGGGTCGGTGGGTGGGGGAGGGCGACGGCGGCGGCCGGCGGGTGTTGGCCTTCTGTCCTGCGGCACGGGCTCGTTGGTGGATTTTCCGCCGAGATCACCCCGGGCCGTTGACCGCCGGGCCTCCCGACCGATTGGCTCGGTCGAGAGCCCGCCGCCGGGAGGGAGCCCGGCCGGGCGAGCAGAGGGGACTGAGCTCATGACACGTACCACCCGGACCACACGTACCACCCGGGGCACCCGCGACCGCCGGCTGCTGGGCGCCGGGAGCGTGCTGGCCGCCGCCGTCGCACTCGCCGTCACCGCCGCCCCCGCCCAGGCCGACCCGGCGCTGCGCGGCACCGTCCGGATCAGCACCGGGGTGAACGGCGCCGCCCCCGACGACCAGTCCTGGAGCCAGGGGGTCAGCGCGGACGGCCGCTACGCCCTGTTCACCTCCTGGGCCAAGAACCTGGTGCCCCAGCCCACCGTGGGCGGGCGCGACGCCTATCTGCGGGACCTGCGCACCGGCCGCACCGAGCGGGTCAACCTCTCCGACTCGGGCGAGGCGCTGAACGGCTGGACCGACCAGGCCGCGATCAACGCCGACGGCCGCTACGTCGCCTTCGAGAGCAACGCCGACAACGTGGTGCCCGGCATGCAGGTCAAGGGCCGCACCGAGGTGTACCTCCGGGACCGCAGGACCGGCCGCACCGAGCTGGTCAGCGGCGGGCTCACGGCCACCGACACCGACCAGTTCCACGCCTCCTACGCGCCGCAGATCAGCGCCGACGGCCGGTACGTGGTCTACGTGTCCTCCCGGACGGACCTCGACCCGACCGTGGTGGACCCCGCGCCCGGAGCCGGTGCCGGGGCCGCACCCGGGGCCGCGCCCTC
The DNA here is from genome assembly GCF_042755465.1 of Kitasatospora sp. NPDC059160. Lineage (NCBI taxonomy): Bacteria > Bacillati > Actinomycetota > Actinomycetes > Kitasatosporales > Streptomycetaceae > Kitasatospora > Kitasatospora sp. NPDC059160. The sequence goes on from NZ_JBHZCN010000139.1 coordinate 4,741, forward strand.
GCTGGCCAGGCCGTACACCTGGAAGATCAACGTCTACCTCACCGACCGCCGGACCCACACCACCCGGCTGATCTCCCGGGACACGGCCGGCAAGCCGGGCGAGAGCACCTCCTTCCGCCCGACCATCAGCGCGAACGGGCGCACCATCGGCTTCGGCTCGCTCTCCGAGCTGCTGCCGACCGGGCCGACCCCCGCCCCGGCGGCCCCCACCGCCCCCACCGCCCGCGCCGCGGCGCCGGAGCTGTCCCTGGCCCGGCCGACCAGCGCCGTCTACTACACCTGGAACGCGGCCTCCGGGAAGCTCACGCCCGCCAGCTACGACGTCGACGGCAAGGTCGCCGACGCGGACTTCGACGCCACCGTCAGCCCGGACGGCCGGTACGCCGTCTACTCCCTGCCCGAGCCGGGCGGCTCCACCGGCGGCCACCGCTACCACACCGTGCTGCACGTCCGGGACCTGCGGACGGGCGCCGTGCGGAAGGTGAGCGGCGGCCTGCCGGGGACCACCTCGGTCGGCTCCTCCGGGCACGGCTCGATCACCGCCGACAACCGCTGGCTCTACTTCGACTCCGCCGCCGACAACCTGGTGCCGGGCCCCCAGCACCCGGGCTGGGACGTCTACCGCCAGGACCTGCGCACCGGCCGCACCGAGCGGGTCACCACCGCGCCGGACGGCTCGGCCGGCAACGGCTCCTCCAACGCCCCGTTCGTGTCCGCGGCCGGGAACACCCTGGTGTTCGAATCGACCAGCGGCAACCTGGTCGCCGGTACCGACGCCCCGGCGGCCAAGGGCTCCCAGGCCTTCGCCCGGCCGACCGGCAGCTGGTCGGACGACGGCGACGACCAGGGCGAGGACCAGGACGACTGACCGGGAGGACCGACCGGGCACCGCGGGCGGGGGCGCTCCCCGCCCGCGGCTCACCGGGCGCCCGGTCGTATTCCGGAATTCGTGCACGGAACGATGATCCGCGCGCCGGGATCGGCTCCTAGCAGTTGCCGACCTTCACGGCTCGCCAGGGCATTCCGCACGGGTCCTGGGTCGGCCCCTGCGGGCGGACGAATCCCCACAGGGTGCCGTTCTCGCACTTCTGGACCTGGGAGAGGTCCAGGCAGGCGTTGGGGTCGAAGGTCATCGCGCTCGCCTGCGGGGCGTTGACGGTGTTGACGCCCAGCAGCGGGATGGCCATGGCGGCCCCGCCGATGAGCAGGGAGACGGCCTTCGACTTCTTCGACTTCATGAATTGCTGCCTTTCCGTTCGTGCATGAACAGCCGAAAGGCATCGCCCCCCGGCCGGTCGAGAATGGCACGGGCAATTCCGTGAGATCAACAGGGTTCACAGTGGGGCAAGGGTGAGCAAAACGGACATGTGTCCGTGCACTAACTACGGAGCGAAGCGGGCTCGCCGTGGGCGGTGACGCTCCGTCATGTTGTAAATCTCATGGTTTACCGGAGAAGGGGTCAGTCGGTACGCGGACGACGGCGGGCGGCGTAGGCCCGCCAGGCGCCGACCAGGCTGCCGAGCACCAGCAGGGCGATCACCCCGGCCGAGACCAGGAAGGCCGCCGAGCCGGGCTGGTCCGCGCTGGCGGCGGCCGTCACGTAGACGGCGGTGGTCGGGACCACGCCGATCGCGGTGGCGAGCAGGAAGGGGAGGAAGCGGACCCCGGAGAAGGCGGCGCCGTAGTTCCCGGCCTGGAAGGGCAGGCCGGGGAGCAGCCGCAGCACCAGGACGCTGCGGAAGCCCTGGTCGGTGAAGCGCTGGTCGAGGGCGCCCAGCACCTTGCCGCGCAGGTACGGCCTGAGCGCCTCCCGGCCCAGGCCCCGGCCGAGGCCGAAGGCCAGGGCCGCGCCCAGGGTGGTGCCGAGGACGGCGAGCAGCACGCCCTGCTGGATGCCGAGCAGCAGGCCGGCCACGGCGTTCAGCGCGGGGCGCGGGACGAAGGCGAGCGTGCCGACGGCGTAGACCAGGGCGAACAGCGGGGCGAACCAGTAGCCGGGCAGCCGGTCCGCCAGGCCGCCGGAGAGCAGGTCCGTCGGGCTCCACAGCAGCAGCGACCCGGCGCACGCCCCCAGCAGGACCACCAGCAGGCCGAACCGCCACCAGGGCGAGCGGCCCGGGGCCCGCTCGGTGGTCCCCGCGGCCCCTGTGGCCTCGGCGGGTTCGACCGCTTCGGCGGGAGCGGCCGGAGCGGCGGAGTCGGCGGGCGTGGTCAGGGCTGCGGGCACGGGCCGAGCCTAGCCGGTCCCCGCCACGGGCCGGTCCGGGGTGCGCGGGGCGGTCCGCCGGTGGATCGGCCCGCCCGGGGCGTACCACCCCGCCTTCTTCCGGACGGCCGGGCTGCGGTCCCCGGTGCGGGCGGCCGTCAGGGCGTCGGCGGCGCGGGCGTCGGTGTGGACGAACTTGCCGACCAGCTCGGCGGCCCGCGACCGGACCCGGGGGTCCGGGTCGTCGGCGAGGTGGCGGAGGGCGGGTTCGAGGACCAGGCCCGCGCCCGGTGCGCAGGCGTCGTCCTTGCAGCGGTCGCAGGCCAGGGCGTGGAACGCGGCGATCCTGACCTCGGGGTCCGGGTCGTCGGCCATGGTGATCAGCCGGCCCATGGAGTCGGTGTCGACGAGGTGGTCCAGGAGCCGGCAGCAGCCCTCCCGGACGGCCGCGCGGTCGTCGGCCAGGCCGGCCCGGATGGCTTCGAGCGCGTCCGCCCCGCGCCGGAGCAGTTCCCGGTACGCGGCCACGGTGCGTTGTGGGTCGCCCAGGCAGGCGACCAGGGCTTCGTTGTCAGTTCTGACGAATCCGAGCACGGCCCCAGTGTCGGCCCGCAACGCCCGCCCGGGCAAAGGGATTTCGCCCCGGGGAGCGGGTCGGTGGGGTGGCGGCGCGGCGTCCGGGCCGTCGCGCCCGGCGCGGGAATCCCCGTCAGATCGTCGAGAGGTTCTTTCCGGAGGCGTTCTCCGGCGGCAGCCCGGTCACGTTCTCCCCGGCGGAGTTCGGTTCGGCCCGGCGCAGGGCGCCGGCGCTCAGCAGGAGGGCGAGGGCGAGCAGGGTGACCAGGCCGAAGGAGACGGTCAGGGAGGTGGCCTGGGCGAGGGCGCCGATGACGGCGGGGGCGATCAGGCCGGAGGTGTAGGTGACGGTGGCGACGCCCGCGATGGCCTGGCTGGGGTTGCTGCCGATCCGGCCGGCGGCCGCGAAGGCCAGCGGGACGATCACCGCGACGCCGATGCCGATCAGGGCGAAGCCCGGGACGGCCAGCGCCGGGGTGTCGGCGGCCACCACCAGGACGCCGCCCAGGGTGGCGACGGCCCCGCTCAGGCGGCTGGTGCGGACGGCGCCGAGGCGGCGGACCACCGCGTCGCCGGCCAGGCGGCTGACCGCCATGGTGAACGCGAAGGCGGTGTACGAGGCGGCGGCCACGGTGGCCGAGGCGCCGGTGACGTCCTTGAGGTAGACGCCGCTCCAGTCCATCGAGGCGCCCTCGCCGAACACCGCGCAGAAGCCGACCAGGCCGATCACCAGCGAGCTGCGCGGCGGCAGGGCGAAGCGCGGCGGGGCCTCGGAATCCGCGGGGGAGCGGAGGTCGGGCAGTCCGCGGCAGACCGGCTGGGCGAGGGCGAGCAGCACGAGGGCGGTGACGGCCAGCTGGAGCCGGGCGTCCAGGGCGAGGTGGGCGGCCAGGATGCCGAAGCCGGAGGCCACCAGGCCGCCCGCGCTCCACATCCCGTGCAGTCCGGACATGACCGAACGGCCGAGGCGCTGCTCGATCTCCACGCCCTGGGCGTTCATCGCGACGTCCGCCGTGCCGGCCGTGGCGCCGTACACCAGCAGTACCGCGCACAGGGCGGGCAGCGAGGGGGCGAGCGCGGGCAGGGTGAGGGCCAGGCACCAGAGCGAGAGCAGTCCGCGGACCGCCGCCCGGCCGCCGTAGCGGTGGACGACGCGCCCGGCCAGCGGCATCGCGAGGGAGGAGCCGATGGCGGGCATCACCAGGGCGAGGCCGAGCTGCCCGGGGGAGAGGTCCAGGCGGTCCTGGATCCACGGGATGCGGGTGACGAAGGTGCCGCCGACGGCGCCGTGCACGCCGAAGACCAGCGCGATGCTCCGGCGGGCGCGGCGTGGTTCGGAGAGTGGTTCGAGACTGGTGGCGGTCATGCTGCGGTTCCCTCCCGGTCCTGGTGGTCGATAAACTATCAGGAAGGGACCCTGATAGAAACACTCTGGAAGGATGATCCGCCATGACCACCGTGCGTACGGCCACGCCGAGCACCGCCCGGGCCATCAACGACCGGCTGGCGCTCAACCTCCTGCTCGAACAGGGCCCCCTGACCGCGACCGAGCTGCGCGACCTCACCGGCCTCTCCCGGCCGACCGTCGCCGACCTGCTCGACCGCCTCCAGCGCACCGGCCTGGTCGCCGTCGTCGGCGAACGCGGCGAACAGCGGCGCGGCCCCAATGCGAGGCTCTACGCGCTGGTCGCCTCCCGCGCCCACATCGCCGCCTTCGACGTCCGCGAGGGCGGCGTCAGCCTGGTCGTCGCCGACCTCGCCGGGCGCACCCTCGGCACCGCCGAGATCCCCGTCGAGGCCGACGGGCCCCAGGACACCGCCGCGGCGATCGTCCGCACCCTGCGGGAGACCGCGCGCGGCGCCGGCGTCGAGCGGCTGCACACCGTCGCCGTCGGCGCCCCCGGCCTGGTCGACCCCGCCACCGGCCGGCTGCACAGCACCGGCCAGCTCCCCCGCTGGCATGCCGAACTCCTCGCCGCGCTGCGGGAGTTGCCCGACACCGAGGTGATCCTGGAGAACGAGGTCAACCTGGCCGGCCGGGCCGAGTACCGGGTCGGCGCCGCCCGCGACCGCGACACCTTCGTGCTGATGTGGCTCGGCCACAGCGTCGGCGCCGCCGTCATCCTCGACGGGCGGCTGCGCCGCGGCTTCTCCGGCGGCACCGGCGAGATCTGCTTCCTGCCCGTCCCCGGCGCCACCGGACTGCCCAGCGCCGACAGCTGCGAGGGCGGCTTCCACGGCCTGGTCGGCAGCGCCGCCCTGTGCGCGCTGGCCCGCGCCCACGGGCTGCCCGTCGGCCCGGCCGACGACGCGGCCGCCGCCGAAGCCGTCGTGCGCGCCGCCCTGGCCGGCGGGGACGCGGGTGCGGCCTTCCTGGACGAGCTGGCCGAACGGATCGCGCTCGGCGCGGCCAGCGTCTGCGTGGTGCTCGACCCCGGCTGCGTGGTGCTCGGCGGCGAGATCGGCCGGGCCGGCGGCGCCGAACTGGCCCGCCGGGTGGAGCGCTGCCTCGCCCGGCTCTCCCCGCTGCGCACCGAGGTGCGGGCCGGTACGGCGGGCGGCGGCGCCGTCCTCGCCGGGGCGGTGCTCACCGCCGGGGACGCCGTACGGCGGGACCTCTTCGGCGAGCTGTAGGGGGTGTCCTGTGGATCAGGCCGGGACCGCGCTGATCCACAAGACACTTCCTGGGCCTGTTTTCCGTCCGCGTCCCCGGTACGGCAGGATGGCCGCCGGGGGGCGCGAAACCCGCCGGGGGGCGCGTACCCCGTAGCTCGAACCACCGTCAGGAGTCGTACATGGGCCAGCCCGAGGTGCCGGTCAACCCGTACCGGATCGGCGAGGCGGCCGCGCTGCTCGGTGTCAGCGCGGACACCATGCGGCGCTGGGTGGACGCCGGGAGGGTCGCCGCGGTGCGGGACGAGCACGGGCACCGGATCATCCCCGGCGCCGAACTCGCCGCCTTCGCGCGGGAGCTGGCCCGGCCGGAGAACGCCGAGGCCGAGGGGCGCCCCTCCTCGGCGCGCAACCGCTTCCCCGGGATCGTCACCGAGGTGCGGCTCGGCGACGTGGCCGCCCAGGTGGAGGTGCAGGCCGGGCCGTTCCGGGTGGTGTCGCTGATCAGCCGGGACGCGGCGGAGGAGCTGAACCTGGTCCCGGGCGCACCCGCGACTGCCGTCATCAAGTCGACCAATGTGATGATCGAACGGCGCTAGTGCCGGTCTGCTGAACGAGAGGCCCGGATGAACCACCCGAACCTGCCGACCACCCAGGCCGCCGTCCTGGCGATCGAGGCGCTCGCCGCCCGCCACGGCCGCACCGTCCGCGCCCAGCACGACATCGGCAGCGACCGGACCTTCGCCGGGCTGGTCGGCCAGGACGACGAACCGGGCGCCATCCCGCACGAGGCCCTGCTGGAGTTCGACGGCAGCCCGCACACCGCCGTCCGGCTGTTCACCCACGACGAGGCCGCCGTCACCGTGGAGGGCATCGCCTTCGACGTCCCGCGCGACAGCGTCCCGGCCTTCCTGAACTCGGTCTGGTCCGGCCTGGTGCACGTCAAGGTCCGCACCTTCCCGCCGTCCAGCACGCTGATCGTCACCGTTCCCGGGGAGTCCGGCTACCGCGAGGCCCTCGGCGTCCACGACCTCACCCCCTGGCTTTCTGGAAAGATCCGATGAGCATCCCCGCCGCCTCCGCCTCCGCCTCCGCCTCCGCCTCCGCCTCCGCCGCCGCCGTTCCCGCCCCCGCCGACCGCCGCTCGGTCCTCGCCGTCGCCCACCGCGGCGACCCGTACCGCCACCGCGAGAACACCCTGCCCTCGGTGGAGTCCGCGCTCGCCGCCGGCGCCGACGCCGTCGAGGTGGACGTCCAGCTCACCCGCGACCGGGTGCCCGTGCTGCTGCACGACACCACCCTCGAACGCCTCTGGGGCGACCCGCGCTCGATCGGCCGGGTCACCACCGAGCAGCTCGCCGAGCTGCGCCAGGGCGACCTGGCCGTCCCCACCCTCGCCGAGGCGATCAAGGCCGTCGCCGCGGCCGACGGCCCCCGGCTGCTCATCGACCTCGACGAGCCCGGCCCGGCCGCCGCCACCTGGTCCGTCGTCACCGGACAGGGCGCCGAGGACCTGGTCGCCTTCTGCGGGCCCGCCACCGCGATGCTCGCCGTCCGCGCACTCAGCCCCGACGCCGAGATCGCGCTCACCTGGAAGCAGCCGCGGATGCCCGCCCCCGCGCTGCTGCGCGACCTGCGCCCGCGTTTCCTCAACCCGCCGTTCGGCCTGGTCACCCCCGACTTCGTCCGGGCCGCCGCCGACGAGGGGCTCGCCGTCTCCACCTGGACCGCCGACCTGCGCCGCACCATGCGCCGACTGCGCGACACCGGGGCCGCCTCCATCACCACCAACCGGATCTCCGTACTGCGCTCGGTCCTGGACGGCCGCCGGTGACGGTGCCCGGCCCCCGGGTGCTCGGCCCCCGGGCCCTGGGCCGCGCCCTGCTGGCCCGCCAGCACCTGCTCGCCCGCACCGACCGGACACCCGCCGAGGTCGTCCACCACCTCGTCGGACTCCAGGCCCAGGCCGTACCGCAGCCGCCCTACCTCGGGCTGCTCTCCCGGCTCGACGGCTTCACCCCGGACGGGCTGAGCGACCTGCTCGACCGGCGGGCCGCCGTCCGGATCGCGCTCCAGCGCGGCACCATCCACCTGGTCACCGCCCAGGACTGCCTGACCCTGCGCCCGCTGCTCCAGGCCGTCCTCGACCAGGCGCTGCAGACCACCTACGGCCGACGGCTCGCCGGGCTCGACCGGGCCGCGCTCGCCGCCGAGGCCCGCACGCTGGTCGAGCGGGAGCCGCGCACCTTCCAGCAGCTCGGCACGCTGCTGGCCGCCACCCGCCCGGACCGCGACCCGGCCGCGCTGGCCCAGGCCGCGCGCTGCCTGCTGCCGCTGGTCCAGGTGCCGCCGCGCGGGCTGTGGGGGCGCAGCGGCCCGGCCGCCCACACCACTGCCGAGGCCTGGCTCGGCCGCCCGCTGGACCCGGTGCCGTCGCCGTCGCGGGATGAGCCGGACCGGCTGGACGGGCTGGTGCTGCGCTACCTGGCCGCCTTCGGCCCGGCGAGCGCGGCGGACCTGCGGAAGTGGTCCGGCCTCGGCGGCCTCGGCCCGGTGCTGCGGCGGCTCGCGCCGCAGCTGCTCACCTTCCGGGACGAGCGGGACCGGGTGCTGTACGACCTGCCCGGGGCGCCCCGGCCGGACCCGGACGTCCCGGCGCCGGTGCGGCTGGTCGCGCCCTTCGACAACCTGCTGCTCTCGCACGCCGACCGGAGCCGGGTGCTGCCGGAGCGGTACAAGGACCGGGTGATGACCCGGAACGGCCTGGTGCTCGGCACCCTGCTGGTGGACGGGCTGGTCGCCGGGACGTGGCGGTACGCGGGGCCGGCGGAGGGCGTGGTCGTCGAGCCGTTCGTCCGGCTGGCGCGGGCGGACCGCGCGGCGGCGGAGGCCGAGGCGGAGCGGGTGCTGGCCTTCGCGGGCGCGGGCGGTGGCCCGCGTGGAGCGGTGCGGATCGAGGCGGCCGGCGGGGCGTAGAACGGGCGGATCGTCAGATTCTCTGCTGAGCTGGGTCGGGTCCGGACTCGTCGCCGCCGGACCCGATGACGATCCCGGCGGAGGTGGCCGTGTCCGTGGAGCGCCCGTCCGGTGGCCCGCCCGCTGGTCCGTCCGCTGGGCCGTCCGGTGGCCCGCCCGACCACCGCAGGCCGTACCTGATGCTGCCGCCCGCCGTGCGGCAGGCGGCCGCCTGGTCGGTGGCGGTGATCCTGCTGATCACCGTGGGCTCGCTGGTGGTGTTCGCGCTGGTCGAGCTGCGGGCCGCGACCGTGCCGTTCGTCCTGGCGCTGCTGGGGGCCTCGCTGCTGTACCCGGTGGTGCCCTGGATGGTCCGGCGGGGCGTCAGCCGGGGCCTGGCGGCCGGGCTGACCTGCGTGCTGCTGGTCGCGGCGGTGGCCGGGGTGATCGTCCTGCTGGTCAACTCCCTGGTGCACAGCGCCCCGCAGATCGCCGGCTCGCTCCCGGCGGCGGGCCGCCGACTGGCCGAGTGGCTGGGGCCGTTCGGGGCGAAGGTCGAGCACGCGCTGGCCAACGCCAAGGGGGAGACCAACTCGCTGGTCTCGACGCTGACCAACGGCGTGCTGTCCGGCCTCGGCCTGCTCACCCAGTTGATCACCGGCGCGGTGCTGGCCCTGGCCCTGGTGTTCTTCTTCCTGCGGGACGGCCACCGCACCGGCGACAGCATCCGCGCCCACCTACCCGGGCGCGGCGCCGAGACGGTGGTGGCCTGCGCCGAGCGGGCCTTCGAGGCGATGGCCGGCTTCATGCGCGGCACCACCCTGATCGCCCTGATCGACGCGGGCTTCATCACCGTCGGCCTGCTCGCCCTGGGCGTCCCCGGCGCCCCGGGCCTGGGCGCGCTGGTCTTCATGGGGGCGTACATCCCCTTCGTGGGCGCCTTCCTGTCCGGCACCGTCGCGGTGCTGGTGGCCCTCGCCGACGGCGGCCTGGGCACGGCGCTGTGGGCGCTCGGGGTGGTGCTGACGGTGCAGATGATCGAGGGCAACATCCTCCAGCCGATCATCCAGAGCCGGACGGTCGAGCTGCACCCGGCGACCATCATGGTCGCCGTGGTGGCCGGCTCCGGCATCGCGGGCATCCTCGGCGCCCTGCTGGCGGTGCCGGTCTGCGCGGCGGGGATGGGCGTGATCTCGGTGCTGCGGGGGCTGGGCAGCGATCCGGGGTGAAATCGGTTGCCCGGGGCGGGACGGGCGTGCGAGCATCGCTAACGCGACAAAGGTCGCGATAGTTTGAGAGGGGCGCGGGTGGAACTGATCGATGTGGCCGAGGCGGGGGACGGGCCGTACGGGATCACGGTGGGGCCCGACGGCGGGGTGTGGTTCACGCTCATCCGCGCCGGGGAGATCGGGCGGCTGGCGCCGGACGGCTCGGTGCGACGGTTCGGGCTCGGCGCGCCGCGCTGCGCGCCGTCGGTGATCACCGCCGGCCCGGACGGCGCGCTCTGGTACGCCGAGATGAACACCGGCCGGATCGGCCGGATCACGGTGGACGGCGAGGTCTCCTCCTTCGCGCTGTCGGCGATCGGCGTCGGGCCGGGCGGGATCGTCACCGGGCCGGACGGGGCGCTCTGGTTCACCGAGGTGAACGCCGACGTGGTCGGACGGATCACCGTGGACGGGGAGGTGACGGAGTACCCGCTGCCCGTGGAGGGGGCGATGCCGGCGCACATCACCGCCGGGCCGGACGGCGCGCTGTGGTGCGCGCTCAACCAGGCCGACGCGATCGCCCGGGTGAGCACCGACGGCGACGTGACCGTCCACCGGCTGCCCACCGCGGGCACCGCGCCGGTCGGGGTCACCGCCGGCGCGGACGGCGCGCTCTGGTACGTCGGGATCGGCGGCGGACTGGTCGGGCGGATCACCGTGGACGGGGAGGTGACGGAGTACCCGCTGGCCGACCGGGGCGCCAGGCCGCACGCGATCACCGCCGGCCCGGACGGGCGGCTCTGGTTCACCGAGTGGGCCGCCGGCCGGATCGGCGTGCTCACCCCCGACGGGCGGCTGGACGGCCACGCCATCCCCGGCCGGGGCGCCGAGCCGCACGGGATCGCCGTCGACCCGGACGGCACGGTGTACGCGGCGCTGGAGCGCGGACAGCTCGCCCGGCTGAGGGGCTGAGGGGCTGAGGGGCTGAATCCGCCCGGGTCCCGCCCGGGTCCCGGCCCGGGTCCCGGTCGGGAGGTCCCGGCCGCGGCCGGGAACTCGGGCCCAGCGGCCCCGGGCGGGCGGGCCCAACGGCCCTGGGGTGCACGGGGCGTGCGTTCGGATCATGGATCGCCATCCATTCGCACGACGTTCCGAAGGAGCGCGTCCTTGAGCGCCACCCAGGCACAGGGCGACCCGACCCCACCGCCAACGCCCCTGTCGGCAGGGCCGGTTCGGCCCCGCCGACCCGGCTCGGCCGTGGTCAGGCTGCTGACCACCACCGACCACAAGACGATCGGCACCATGTACCTGGTGTCCTCGTTCGCGTTCTTCCTGATCGGCGGCATCCTCGCGCTGGTCATGCGCGCCGAACTCGCCCGGCCCGGAACGCAGATCCTCTCCAACGAGCAGTTCAACCAGGCCTTCACCATGCACGGCTCGGTGATGCTGCTGCTGTTCGCGATGCCGCTGTTCACCGGCTTCGCGAACTGGATCATGCCGCTACAACTCGGCGCCCCCGACGTGGCGTTCCCGCGCCTGAACATGCTCTCCTACTGGCTGTTCATGTTCGGCTCGCTGATCGCCGCCGCGGGCTTCGCCACCCCGCAGGGGGCCGCCGACTTCGGCTGGTTCCTCTACGCGCCGCTCTCCGACGCCGTCCACTCGCCGGGCGTCGGCTCGGACATGTGGATCATGGGCGTGACGCTCTCCGGCTTCGGCAGCATCTTCGGCGCCGTCAACTTCATCACCACGATCATCTGCATGCGCGCGCCCGGCCTGACCATGTTCCGGATGTCGATCTTCTGCTGGAACGTGCTGCTCACCTCGGTGCTGGTGCTGCTGGTCTTCCCGGTGCTGGCCGCCGCACTGCTCGCGCTGGAGTGCGACCGCAAGTTCGGCTCGCACGTCTTCGACCCGGCCAACGGCGGGGCGATGCTGTGGCAGCACCTGTTCTGGTTCTTCGGGCATCCCGAGGTGTACATCCTGGCGCTGCCCTTCTTCGGGATCGTCTCCGAGGTCATCCCGGTGTTCAGCCGCAAGCCGATGTTCGGCTACTCCGGCCTGATCGCGGCCACCATCGCGATCGCCGGGCTCTCGGTCACGGTGTGGGCGCACCACATGTACGTCACCGGGCAGGTGCTGCTGCCGTTCTTCTCCTTCATGACCTTCCTGATCGCGGTCCCAACCGGTGTGAAGTTCTTCAACTGGGTCGGCACCATGTGGAAGGGCTCGCTGAGCTTCGAGACGCCGATGCTCTGGACGGTCGGCTTCCTGGTCACCTTCCTGTTCGGCGGGCTGACGGGCGTGCTGCTCGCCGCCCCGCCGATCGACTTCCACGTCTCCGACTCGTACTTCGTCGTCGCCCACTTCCACTACACGCTGTTCGGCACGGTGGTGTACGCGATGTTCGCCGGCTTCCACTTCTGGTGGCCGAAGATGACGGGCAAGAAGCTCGACGAGCGGCTCGGCCGGATCACCTTCTGGACGCTCACCGTCGGCTTCCACGCGACCTTCCTGGTCCAGCACTGGCTCGGCGCCGAGGGCATGCCGCGCCGTTACGCCGACTACCTGGCCTCGGACGGGTTCACCACCCTGAACACCGTCTCGACCATCGGGTCGTTCCTGCTCGGCCTGTCGATCCTGCCGTTCCTCTACAACGTCTGGAAGACCGCCAAGTACGGCGAGAAGGTCACCTCGGACGACCCGTGGGGCTGGGGCCGCTCGCTGGAGTGGGCCACCTCCTGCCCGCCGCCCCGGCACAACTTCGTCAAGCTGCCCCGGATCCGCTCCGAATCCCCCGCCTTCGACCTCCACCACCCGGACATCGCGGCCCGGGACGTCCTGGTGCACAGCGGGAAGCCGGCGACGCACCTGGGCGACGTGGAGCCGGTGAAGTACGACCGGCCGCTGAGCCGGGCGGAACGGGCCCGGGCCTCGTCCCTCGACGACTGAGGCCCGGTCCACCGGGCACTCCCAGCTCCCCCGAACGCCGTCCCCGCCCGCGTCGCTGCCCCCGGGCGGGCGGGGACGGCTCCTCCTCCCACCCTCCGTCACTCCCCTTGCGACACCGGAAGGCCGGCCATGACCCACACCGTCCTCGCCATCGGCACCGCCGCGCTCACCGCGAGCGGCTGCGTCTGGTACCTGCCCGCCATCGCCGACCTCCAGGCCGGCGCCGACCGGCCCCGCTCCACCCGCACCGCGGCGGCCGCCTGCGTGCTCTGGTGGGCCGCGCTCGCGCTGGCCGGCGGACTGCTGCTCGCCTGGCCCGACTGGCGCCCCGCCGCCCAGGTCGCCCTCGCCGGGCTGGTCGGCGGCACGGTCCTACGGGTGCGGGCGCTGCGGGACCGGCGCGGGGAGCGGCGGGAGACCGCGGCCCACTGGGCGGCGCTCGACGCCGGGCCGGTGCCGCGGGGCGGCCGCCCGTCGGCCGTCGCCCTGGCGGGCTGGCTGCTGGTGGGCACCGCCGTGGCCGTGCCGGCCGCGGTGTCGATCCTGCTCACCGACGGCGGCGGGTCGGCCGCGAAGGCGGCCCTCGCGGCGGTCGGCGGGGCGGGCGTGGCGCTGGCCTTCCTGCTGGTGGGCCTGGGGAACGCCCGGCGGCAGGGCCGCTGAGCGGTCGTCCGCCGGGAGCGCTGAGCGGTCGTCGGGACCGCGCTGTCGACGACGGCGTCCGGCCCGTGCCGGAAGGGGGCGGCACGGGCCGGACGGGTCCGGTGGGATCAGTACATGGTCGGGATGTACTTGTAGCAGGGCTGGGTGTTGCTGTAGATCATGATGTCGCCGGTGATCCTGCCCACGATGCCGTCCGGGACGACGCTCGGGTTGCTGTGGCTCTGGACCGTCTGGTAGCGGACCACCAGGGCCTTGGTCTTCGGGCCCCAGATGCCGTCCTCCTGCACCCGGGCGCCCGAGTCGCCCACCACGTTGGCGACCCAGTCGTTGAGGATCGTCTGCACGCAGTGGACGGAGTTGTAGCCGTTCGGGTAGCCGTCGCCGATGTAGGAGGCGCCGGTCGAGGCCTGGGCCGGGGCGGCCAGGGCGAGGGTCACGGCCGCGGTGGCGAGGGCCAGGGTGGTCCTGAGGGCGAGCTTCGTCCGCATCACGGGGTTCCTTCTCCGATCGGCCCGGTACGGAGTCCGGGCGGGCGGTCATCAGCCAAACAGCGGGCCGGGACGTCCCACCAGCGCGGGACGTCCCGGGACGGCGGAGGGACGGGGGACGGAGCCGAGGACGGTGACGGTGACGGGCGAATGGGGCCGTTGGGCCCTGGGCCGCCGCAGGGCGGCGGGGGATGATGCGGTGGGCCCCGCCGGGAGTGTGCGGGGGTGACGAAGGTGGAAACCGCGTGATGGCGACCGAGGTGGAGGGCGTCGGGGCTTCGGCGCCGGTCCGGGTGTTCCTGCTGGACGACCACGAGGTGGTGCGCCGCGGGGTGCACGACCTGCTGGACGGCGAGCCGGACCTGGAGGTCGTCGGGGAGGCCGCGACGGCCGAGCAGGCCCTCGTCCGGGTGCCCGCGCTGCGGCCCGACGTGGCGGTGCTGGACGTCCGGCTCGGGGACGGCGACGGGGTCTCCGTCTGCCGTGAACTGCGGTCGCGGATGCCCGACCTGGCCTGTCTGATGCTGACCTCCTTCGACGACGAGGAGGCGCTGCTGGACGCCGTGATGGCGGGTGCCGCCGGGTACGTGTTGAAGCAGATCAGCGGCACCGACCTGGTCGCCGCCGTCCGTACCGTGGCCTCCGGCCGGTCGATGCTCGACCCCGGCGCGGCGACCCGGCTGCTGAACCGGCTGCGCAGCGACGCCGAGCCCGCCCGGCCGGTGACCGCCGGACCGGCGCTGACGGCGCGCGAGCAGGAGGTGCTGGCGCTGATCGGGGAGGGCCTGACCAACCGGCAGATCGGTGAGCGGCTCTACCTCGCGGAGAAGACGGTGAAGAACCACGTGTCCCGGCTGCTGGCCAAGCTCGGGGTGGAGCGGCGGGTGCAGGCGGCGTTGATCGCCACCGAGCTGCGGCAGTCGGCCGCCGCGCCGTCCTCGCCGCTGCGCTACGGCCGGGGTTGACGACCCGCCCCGGGGCTGACGACCCGCCCGGGCGGGCCCCTCGGCGGGACCATCGGCCCTCGTGACCGGGCCCGGCCCCGGGTGAGCATCGCTCGCATGAACCGCGATCACGTCCCGTCCCCCCGGCCCGCGCCGTCCGACCCCGTCCACCGCTCGAACCCGTCCGGCCCCCGCGAGCTCGACCGGAGGCGGGCGCTGCAGCTGCTGGGCCGGGCCCCCGTCGGGCGGGTCGTCTACACCGTCGACGCCCTCCCGGCCGTCCTGCCGGTGACCTTCCGGTTGGCGCCCGGCGGCGTGCTGGTCTCCGCACCCGCCGACTCCGAGCTGGCCCGGGCGGTGGACGGCGCGGTGATCGCCTTCGAGGCCGACGAGGTGGACGGCCGGGACGGCTCCGGCTGGTTCGTCACCGTCCTCGGCCGTGCCCAGGTCCGCCCGGGGACGGCGACCGCCCCGGACGTGGTCCGGATCCGGATCCGGCCGGAACTGGTGATCGGCCGCTGTTTGCTCTAGGGCCTGTCCGGCGGATCTTGGCAGATCAGCGCGCGGCGTTGGGCGCCCGGCTGGGCGTGCGCCCGAGTCGGCCTCGTACTGGACGTACTT
>NZ_JBHZCN010000140.1:0-19773 GCF_042755465.1 Kitasatospora sp. NPDC059160
GCCGGTGGCTGGTGCCCCGGCCGGGCGGCGCGGATTCGGGCTCGGAGGCCGAGCCGGGAGCCCGTCGTCAGCGCTGGGCGACGTCCACGTTCTCCAGCACGCCGACGGCGTCCGGGACCAGGATCGCGGCCGAATAGTAGGCGCTCACCAGGTAGGAGATGATGGCCTTCTCGTCGATTCCCATGAACCGGACCGAAAGGCCCGGCTGGTATTCATCCGGAATTCCGGTCTGGTGCAGGCCGACGACACCCTGGTTGTGGTCGCCGACGCGCATCGCGATGATCGAGCTGGTGTGCCCGCCGATGATCGGGATCTTGTTGCACGGGAAGATCGGCACCCCGCGCCAGGCGTTGACGTGCTTGCCCTCGACCTCGACGGTGCCCGGGTTGAGGCCGCGCTTGCTGCACTCCCGGCCGAAGGCGGCGATGGCCTTGGGGTGGGCCAGGAACATCTTGGTGCTGCGGCGGCGGCTGAGCAGCTCGTCCATGTCGTCCGGTGTGGGCGGGCCGGAGTGGGTCTGGATCCGCTGGTCGTACTCGGCGTTCTCCAGCAGCCCGAACTCCGGGTTGTTGACGAGCTCGTGCTCCTGGCGCTCGCGCAGCGCCTCGATGGTCAGCCGGAGCTGGTGCTCGGTCTGGTTCATCGGCTGGTTGTAGAGGTCGGCGACGCGGCTGTGCACCTTGAGGATGGTCTGGGCGACGCTCAGCTCGTACTCGCGCGGCTTGAGCTCGTAGTCCACGAAGGCGCCGGGCAGGTCGTACTCGCCCTGGTGGCCGGCGGAGAGGCCGATCGCCGCCTCGCCGTGCTTGTTCTGGGCCTGCTGGAAGCCGTTCAGGTACTCCATGATCTGCAGCTGGAGCGACTCGGAGCGGTCGTGCAGCTCCTGGAAGGAGGGCCAGGCGAGCGCCATCACCGTGCCGGAGGTGGCGGCGCGGACGGTGTACGGCCAGGCGCCGTCCTCCTCCTGGAGCGCCTCGTCGCCCAGGTGGTCGCCGTCGGCGAGGGTGCCGACCACCGTCTCCTCGCCGTACTTGCCGGTGCCGAGCCGGTCCAGCTTGCCGTGCGCGATCAGGAAGACCTCGGTGATCGGTGTGCCGGCCGTGACCAGGACGTCGCCCGGGGCGAACTGGCGCTGCACGAAGCGGCCGGCCAGCTCCTCCAGCACCGCGTCGTCCTGGTAGCCGCGCAGCACCGGCACCTCGGCCAGCGTCTGCGGGACGATCCGCACCTCGGAACCGGTCTTGACGAAACCCACCCGGCCGCGGCCGACCTTGTGGCGCAGGCGGCGGTTGACCCGGTACGTGCCGCCGGAGACCTCCACCCAGGGCAGCATCCTGAGCAGCCAGCGCGGGCTGATGCCCTGCATCTGGGGCGCGGACTTGGTCGTGGTGGCGAGGTTCCGCGCGCCCGCCGTGCTCAGTGACTGCTGCTGCCGGATCTCCGGCTGCGCGCCCGGCGCAGGAATACCGGCATTGGTTTCGGTCGACATAAGGGAGGCCCTTCGCATGCCCGATGAAGTGTCGCCTTGCGCATTCATGTTGCAGCTTCATGGTGGGCCCGTTCGGGGGCGTCCCGCAATCACTCATTCGAGTGGTTCCGAATAACCGAACAAATAGTACGACTAGATCACCTGATCGATATTTGTTCGACTATTTATTCGAAACTACCGGAACCCCGACCCGCCATCTTCCCCCATCGACCGCCCCGCCCGCGCCACCCCTTGACAGATCCGGTCCGCGCCCACCCTGCCGTTCGAAGCCGTCGAACGGACCGCTAGGGTGCCCTGACCCTTCGTCAACTACGGTCCGGGAGGCGTCGCATGAACTCACCCGTACGGGTCTGGCTGAACCGCACCTACTCCGAGAACGTCCACTTCATCGAGCAACTGCGCACCGGCGCACGCCCGGTGGTCGTCCACGCGACCCACGCCGACCCGGACTCCCCCGTGCTCGCCGCCGCCGACCACGGCACCCCGGAACCCGCCGACCTGCCCACCGACGCCTACGTCCGCTACGCGCTCGACTACTGCGCCCGGCACTCCGTCGACGTCTTCCTGCCCCGACTGCACCAACTCGCCGTCGCCCTGGCCCGACCGGAGTTCGAGGCCCTCGGCACCACCCTGCTCTGCCCGCCCGCCACCGCGGTCGCCGCCTTCGCCGGCAAGGCGGACGGCTACGCCGCGATCGCCGCCGCCGGACTGCCCACCCCGCCCTGGTGGCGGGTCCGCACCCCGGACGAACTGCTGGCCGCCGTCGAGCGGATCGAGGACGACGGGCACACCGCCTGCCTCAAGCCCACCACCGGCGCGGGCGGCGCGGGCTTCCGGGTCCTCACCCGGAAACCGTACGACCCGGCCCGGCTGGCCGGCTGGGACCACCGGGTGCAGGTCGACCAGGTGGCCGCGGCACTGGCCGCCCCCGCCGCCGGGGGCGAGCCGCTCGACCTGCTGGTGATGCCGTACCTGGACGGGCCGGAGGTCTCGGTGGACTGCCTGGCCGACCGGGACGGCCGCCCGCTCACCGTGGTCGGACGGACCAAGGACGGCCGCCGCCGGGGCTTCACCACCGACGAGCGCTACCTGGAGCCGGTGCGGCGGCTGGTCGCGGCGAGCGGGATGGCGTACCTGTGCAACGTCCAGTTCCGCGAGTGGCAGGGGCGGCCGGTGGTCATCGACGTCAACACCCGCCCGGCCGCCGGGCTGTACCAACTGGGGCTGTGCGGGCTCAACCTGGCCTGGGACGCGGTGCGGCTGGCGCTCGGGGAGCGGGTCGAGGCCGGCGGGCCGCCGGACGTGGCGGGGATCGAGTACACCCTGGTGTCGGGGATCCAGCCGGTGCTGCCGCGGCGGGTGCCGGTGCGGTCGTAGGGGCTTGCCGACCGACCCTAGAGCGGGCCGTTCCAGTCCAGCGTCGGCTCCAGCACCCCCTCCAGGGTGAGCAGCCAGCGCTTCACGTCGATCCCGACCCGGCCGCCGCCGAAGCCGCCGATCCCGTCCGCCGCCACCACCCGGTGGCAGGGCACCAGCAGCGGGACCGGGTTGGCGGCCATCATCTGCCCGACCGTCCGGGCGGCCAGGCCGGGCTCGGTGACGTCCTCGAACACCCCGCTGCGGGCGGCCAGTTCGCCGTAGGTGACGGTCTGCCCGTACGGCACCTGCTCCCAGAGCGTGCGCAGCACGGCGCGGTGCGGCCCGGAGCTGAGGCTCCAGTCGATCGGCAGGCCCAACTCGCGGGTGCGGCCCGCCAGGTAGGCGCCGATCCGCTCGGTCACGGCGGCGATCTTCGCCGGGTCGGTGCACGGCGGCACCTCGCCGTCCCGCCCGCCGTAACCGGCCGCCGCCACGCCCAGCGGCGTCACCGCGATGTGCATCGGACCGCTGGGCAGCGGGGTGGGCACGGTCAGCCAGGACAACGACGACTGCGGCACGCTCGGGCCCCCGCCCTCCACCGGGTCGGACGGCGGGCGTACCGGCGTCCGAGGGGCTGGTCCGCCCCGCTCGCCATCGTACGGCGGGGCGGCGGGGCGCCGGAGGTGTTGTGCGGGCTCGGGGTACCGGAAGGGAGCGACCCCGGTCTCAGTGCTGCCCCTTGAGTTCGGCGGACAGCGCCCGCGCCCAGTGCGACAGTTCGGCGCGGTCCGGCGCCCGGCCCTCGCACAGCACGGCGAGCTGCGCCTCGTTGATCCGGTTCGGTCCCGGGATCTCCAGCAGGTAGGCCAGTTCGGCCAGTACGGTGGCCAGCCGTTCGGCATCCGTGTGGTCCAGGACGGCCGCGGCCTGGTGGTGGCCGATGGTGAGCGAACCGGGCATGGTCAACCTCCTCCGTGACCCCCGCCCCTCCACCGTACGACCGACCCGGCCACCCCGCCCGCCGCGGAGGCACGCACGCGTGGGCGGAGCGACCGGCGGCACTCCGGGGCCGGCCGGTCACGGTGCGCGGTGGGCCGCACCGGTGGTGGCCGGGGGTGCGCCCCGGAGCCGTCCGAGGGGTGGGTCAGCTGCCCGGGCCCTCCTCCCAGCGTCGATTCCGTACGGCCGGTAGGCCCAACACTACGGCCCCGGCGGCCACTTGCCAGACCGCCCCGAGCAACAACACGTCACCGGCGCCGAACCGGTCCGCCAGCGGACCGGCCGCCGCCAGTCCCAGCGGGCCGAGGACGAAGGCGCCCAGCGCCCCGAAGGAGGTCAGCCGGCCCAGCAGCTCGGCCGGCACCCAGCGCTGGGTGGTGGTGCTGAACAGCGTCCCGCAGACCGCCGAGCCGACCCCCGCCACCAGCGCCCCCGCGACCACCCAGGGCAGCGCCACCCCCGCCGCCAGCGCCGCGGACGGCAGCGCCCAGGCCAGACCGGCCACGGTCGCCACCGCGAGCGGACGCCCCGGGCGGCGACCGAGCATCAGCAGCCCGCCCAGCACCGCACCGGCCCCGTACACGCCCATCACCAGGCCCCAGGCCCGGGCGCCGCCCAGCTCCCGCTGCGCGGTGAGCGGGCCGAGCACCAGGAACGGGGCCCAGACCAGCAGGTTGAACAGGCCCATCTGCACGGTGGTGATCCACAGCCACGGGCGCGCGGTGAACTCCGACCAGCCGGAGCGCAGTTCCCGCAGCATCGACTCCCCGCCGCCCGCCGGCACCCGCCCGGGCAGCCGGAGGCCGGCCAGCGCCAGGGCCCCGACGCCGTACGTCAGCGCGTCGATCAGCAGCACCGCGGCCGGGCCCTGGGTCGCCGTGACCAGCCCGGCCAGGGCGGGCCCGGCCACCGTGGACACCGAACGCGCCAGCCCCAGCAGGGTGTTGCCGTCCGCCCGCAGCTCCTCGCGGCGCACCAGAGCGGGCACGATCGCGCCGAACGCGGGCATGAACAGCCCCTCGCCGACCCCCCACACCGCCACCAGCACGACCATCGCCGGGACCGGAGCGTGCCCGGCCGCCAGCAGTGCGGCGAACAGCGCCTGGACGAGGCCGCGTAGGACGTCCGTGCCCAGCATCAGCCGGCGGCTGCCCAGCCGGTCGGCGATCACCCCGCCGGCCGGCAGGACCAGCACCACCGGGAGGATCCGGGCGGCCATCACCCAGCCGAGGTCGGTGCCGCTGCCGCCGGTGCCGCCACCCGCGCCGCCGCCGTCGAGCACCGCGAAGGCGACCGCGACCGGAGCCATCGAGGAGCCGAGGAGGGAGGTCGTGTACCCGACGAAGAAGCGGGTGAATTCACGCTCGCGCAGCACGGCGAGCCGGTCTCCCGGCCGCCGGGGGCGGGCCGGGGTCCGTTCGGTTTCCACTGCCATGGGCAGTCAGTCTGCGCGCGCCGGGGAGCCGGGTTCAAGGGTTTCCGGGGGAAAGTTGAGCCTTTTCGCCTCAATGTCTGGAGGGGCCGGTTCTGCCGCAGTAAATCGGCCCTTTCGTGGCCATTGAACTGCGGTTTACTGCGGATCACCGCTAGCCTGGACGGTGATGCGAGACAGTCGTTTACTGCGGAAGAAGGCCGATGTGACGGAGCTCCCCCCGGTCGAGTACGGCCTCGCCGTCGAGCACTACCTGGCCGCCTCCGGACTCTCCGAGGGCTCCCGGCGGATCTACCGGATCGCCCTCCACACCTGGGCCTGGGCGCTCGCCGACCGACCCGCCCCCACCGGCCCCGAACGGCGGCGCGCCCGCCCGCCCGTCCTGCCGCTCGCCCTGCTCGACCACCCGGACGCCCCCGGGCGGCTGCACACCGCCGTCGCCCGCCGCGCCGCCGCCACCGACCCGCGCACGCTCAACCGCGAGCTCTCCACCCTGCGCGCGGCCGTGGCCTGGTGGCGCGCCCAGGGCTGGATCGACGGCGACCCGAGCACCGCCCTGCGCCCCGGCCCGCTGCCCGCCGAACCGGCGGAGGGCGGGAGCCGCACCGGGGGCGGGGCCAGGGCCGGGGGCGGCCCGCTGGGCAAGGAGCAGCTGCGCGCCCTGTTCGCCCGCCGGGCGCCGCTGCGCGAGCAGACGCTCTGGCACCTGCTGCACGAGTCCGGCGCCGCCATCGAGTCCGTCCTGGCCCTCGACACCGACCAGTTGGACCTCCCCGGCCGCCGCACCCGCCCCCGCTCCGACCGCCCCGGGCTCCGCTGGGGCACCGGCACCGCCCGGCTGCTCCCGCTGCTGGTCGCCGGCCGCGCCGGCGGCCCGCTCTTCCTCACCGACCGCCGCGCCCCGGCCGGCACCCCCGCCGCCGACCGCTGCCCCCACACCGGCCGCGCCCGGCTCTCCTACCGCCGCGCGGCCGAGCTCTTCACCGCCCACACCCGTCCGCTGTCCGAACCGCCCGGCGCCGGCTGGACCTTGCGGCAGCTGCGGTCCCGGGCCCGGTAGGCCGGACAGGGCCTGGCCGCGCGCCTTCGACTACCCCTCCGGCGGCATGACAGCGCGGCGGCCCTGCGGGAGCAAGTCGTCGAGTGCCGCCGACAGTTGGGCCGGGGACGGCCGGTCGGCCGGGTCGAGCCGCAGGCAGGCGTCGACCGCCCCGGCGAGCGGGCGGGGCAGCCGGCGGCGTCGGGACACCGGGGGCGCCGGGGTCAACGGCTCGCCGTCGAAGGGGAGTTCGCCGGTGGCGGCCTCGTACAGGGTGATCCCGATGCCCCAGACGTCGGTGGCCGCCGTGAGGTCGCCGCCCAGGAGCTGCTCGGGGGCGAGGTAGCCGTCCGTGCCGGCCCCCGGACGGCCCGGGCCCGGCGGGCGGGCGATGCTGAGGTCGAGCACCTTGGCGCGGCGGCAGTCGATCACCACGTTGGCGGGCTTGAGGTCGAGGTGCAGCAGGTGCCGGCCGTGCAGGTAGCGAACCGCCGAGCAGAGGTGCAGGCCGAGCAGCGTGAGGTCGGTGGCGGCCGGGCGGCGTGCGCTGCGGTCGATCAGGTGGGCGAGGGTCTCGCCGCTGAGCGTCTCCAGCACCGCGTACGGCTGCGGGCGTTCACCGGTGCCGTAGCCGCGCACCAGGTGCGGGTGGGTGAACGCGGTCAGCCAGCGGCCCTCCCGGAGCAGGCGCTCGCGCAGTTCGCGGTCGCGGCGGTGGTCGGGCCGGAGCACCTTGACGACGCAGCGGCAGTCGCGCTCCTCGCTCCAGGCGTCGTAGACGTCCAGCCAGCCGGTGCGGCAGAGGTGGGCGAGCACCTGGTAGCCGGGGGCGATCGGCGCCCCGGCGGTCATCGGCTCCCGGGAGCTCACCGCGCGACTTCCGTCGGGGTCGCGGCCCGGGCGAGCCGGGCGTAGTCGTCGTCGTGGGCGAGCAGGTGGCGGTGGCTGCCGGAGGCCACCACGCGGCCTTCGCGCAGCAGGACGATCCGGTCGGCGTTCCGTACGGTCAGCAGGTTGTGCGAGATGATGATCGTCGTCCGGCCGTTCATCAGCCGCCCCAGCGGTTCCAGGATCCGCCGACCCGACTCGGGGTCGAGACCGGTGGTCGGTTCGTCGAGCAGCAGGACGGGCGCGTCCCGGACCATCGCCCGGGCGATCGCGATCCGCTGGCGCTGGCCGCCGGACAGCAGCCGCCCGCGCTGGCCCACCACCGTGTCGTAGCCGTCCGGCAGCCGACTGACGAACTCGTGGGCGTCGGCGGCCCGGGCGGCGGCCGTGATCTGGGCGTCGGTGGCGCCCGGGCGGCCGTAGGCGATGTTCTCCCGGACGGTGCCGTGGATGACCAGGGTCTCCTGCCACAGCACGGCGACCTGCTCGCGCAGGTCGGTCAGTGCCAGGTCGCGCAGGTCGATGCCGTCCAGCCGGACGGCGCCGCGCTCCGGGTCGTAGAAGCGCAGCAGGAGTTTGGCGACCGTCGACTTGCCGGCCCCGCTCGCGCCGACCAGGGCCACCGTCTCGCCCGGCTCGGCGCGGAGCGAGAGGTCGCACAGCGCGGCGCGGGCCGTGCCCGGGTAGCGGAACCACACCCCGTCGAAGGCCACCGCCCCGCGCACCCGGGCGGCGCGCAGCGGCCGCGGCGGATCGGCCACCTGCGGTTGCTGGTCGAGGAGTTCGATGATGCGCTCGGCGGCGGCCGAGGCCGAGAAGAAGCCGTTGCTGAGCCGCCCGATGCCCTGGATCGGACTGTAGAGCCGGCTCAACAGGGCGACGAAGACGAGGAGTTCACCGAGGGTGAGCCGGCCGTGGACCAACTCCCAGGCGCCCAGCCCGAGCACGATCAGCGCGCCGACCAGCTCCAGCATCTCCACGATCGGCGCGAACAGGGCGCGCAGCCGGGTCGCCGCCATGGTCGCCCGGAACCGCGCCAGGTTCTCCCGCACGAACCGGTCCTGCTCCCAGTCCTGCCGGTTGTACGCCTGCACCAGCGCGATGTTGCCCAGCGTCTCCTCCGCGAGGGCGCTGACCGAACCGCTGCGGCGCCGCCGCTCCCGGGACGCGTCCTTCACCCTCGTCGAGAACCGCCGGGCGGTGAGCCAGAACAACGGCGCGACCACCAGCGCGGTCAGCGCGAGGTCCCAGCGCAGGTAGAACAGCACCCCCAGGAAGACGGCCAGCTCGGCGACGTACGCGACCGCGTCCAGGACGCCCGAGAGCAGGAAGGTCTCGACCGCCTCGACGTCCGCGGTCAGCCGCGACAGCACGTCGCCGAGCCGTCGTCGCTCGAAGAAGCCCAGCGAGAGGCCCTGCAAGTGCCGGAACACGTCCGCCCGCAGGGCCAGCAGGAAGCGCTCGCTGACCCAGGTGGAGAGCGTCTGGTCCGCGAAGTCGAGGGCCCCCGCCACCACGGTCAGCCCGGCGTAGCCGAGCGCGACCGGAAGGAACAGCCCGAACCTGCGCGGCACCAGCACGTCGTCGACGACGATCTTGAACAGCCAGACCATGGCCGCGTCGACGACCGGGCCGAACAGGACGACCACCACCAGCAGGGCCAGCCAGCGCCGTCCCCCGCGGGTGTAGGGCCAGAACCGCCGGAACGTGCGCCGCAGCGACACGGCCGGCGCCGGGGCGACGACCGGATCGGTCCGGCCGTCGCCGTCACCGGTGTCGACGGCCGTCAACCGCCGCAGTGACCGCACTCGCTCGTCCTGACCAGGGGACCGGAAGCGGTCCGTCGGTCGTCAGTGCCCGTGCTTGTTCTTGCGGCCGTGACGACGACCGCGACTGGTCGTGTTGTTGGTGTTCCGGTCCTCCTTGTCGTGCCCGCGGTCCTTGCGGGACTGCCGCATCGCCGGCAGGAGGTTGGCGAGGATGCTCATCACTGCCACCTTTCACTCGGTCGTACCCCCACACCGGGAGGTACGGACGGGCGGGCGGGGATGCTCAGCGGTGTTCGGCGCGGGCCCGGTTCGGTCTCCTGACGGGGCCGTTCCCGCGTACGTCACGGGCTCGGCCCCGCCTACGTCACAGGGCCGTTCCGGCGGGCCCGGGGACCGTTACCCAGCCGATGGGCGACCGTGACGCGGCCGGGCGGGGACTGCGACACGGCCCTCCTAGCGTCACTGACGACGCACCGGCCGTACCAGCACCACGGGCCGCGCCCCCGGTGCGCCGTTGGCGGGAACCGCGGTCCCGCCACTGACGCGTCCACCAGAGCCACGAAGGAGACCCCCGCCATGAGCAGGAGCCGTACCGACCGTTCGCCCGCCCGCCGTCTGCTGGCCGTCTGCGCACTGACCGGCGCCGCACTGGTGACCGTCGTCACCGGCGGACAGGCCTGGGCCGACGGCACCCCGCAGCCGGCCCCCGCCAAGCCGTCCGCCGCCCCCTCCAACGCCGCGCCGGGCGGCGCGGCCGTCGGCGGAGTCCGTCCGAGCGCCGCCCCCGCCAAGCCCGGCCAGCCGTCGGCGTCGGCGCCCGAGGGCGCCGCCCCGGCGGTCGCCACCGCCACCGCCACCCCGTCGCACGGCCCGGCCGGCTCCCAGCCGCAGGTCCGCGAGGTGCCGAAGGGTGCCGCCCAGGCCGGTGACGGCTCGGGCGCGACCGACGGCAACGGGCTGATGCTGGTCGGTGGCGGCGCCGTCGCCGCCGTCGGCGCCGGTGCGCTGGGCTTCGCCGTCCTGCGCCGCCGTTCCGGTGCGCGTGGCTGACACCCGTCCCGGGTCCGCCGGGCACCCCGGCGCCCTTCCCCCGCACCCGGCCGGGCGGGGAAGCGGCGCCGGGGTGCCCCCGGCGGCGGGGACCGACCGGCGGGGCGGTCGTGGGCGGCGGCGGGCCGCCCCGCCCGGCCCGAGCCTGCTGCGGCGGAGCGTCTTCGGTACGGCCGGCCTGCTCTGCATCGCCCTCGGCAGCACCCTCGCCCTGTCCGGCCGCGACACCCCGGTGGTGCGGATCGAGACCTCCGGCCACGCCCCGGCGGCCGGTGCCCCCGCCGCCGGCGCACCCGCCACCGCCCCCACCGCCGGCGCGCCCGCCCCGGTCGGCGCGCCGACCGCCGGTGACCAGCCGCTCGCCCCCTCGCCGCCGAACCGCCTGCTGATCCCCTCGATCGGCGTGGACGCCCCGGTGACCGACCTCGGCCTGAACTCCGACGGCACCGTCCAGGTGCCCTCGGCCGACCACGCCGACCAGGTCGGCTGGTACCGCAACGGCCCCGCCCCGGGCGAGGCCGGCCCCGCCGTCCTGATCGGCCACCTCGACACCAAGAACGGCCCGGCGGTCTTCAAGCGCCTGCCGGAACTCCACGTGGGCGACCGGATCGGGATCCGGCGGGCGGACGGCCGCACCGTCGACTTCACCGTCCGCAGCCTGCTCCAGGCCGCCAAGGACCGCTTCCCCACCGACGCCGTCTACGGCGACACCCCCGGGCCCGCGCTCCGGCTGATCACCTGCGGCGGACGGATCGGCCCGGACGGGCACTGGACGGACAACATCATCGTGCTGGCCGACCCGGCCTGACCGGGCCGGAGCCGGGCCCGGTAGAACTGGGGACGACCACGGGGAGCGACGAACCGACGCCGCGCCCCACCGCGTCCCACTCCGGGACCCGGACGCCCGACCGCCTGACGTCCGACACCAGACGCCGGACGTCCGACGCCCGACCGACCGCCCGCCTGACGTCCGACACCAGACGCCCGGCGTCAGAGGCCCGACCGCGACCGAGGAGGACGAGCACCGACCGTGGCAGCACCGACCCCGCTCCGCCGCCGCCCCGGCGCCGTCCCCGCGGCCGCCCTCGCCGTCCTCGCCGCCCTGACCGCCCTCGGGGTCCTGGCCTTCGGCCGCGCCGCCCCCGGCGGCCTGCGGGACGACGGTCCGCGCCCGGCCGTCGCCCCGCCCAGCCCGTCCGCGGTGGCCAAGCCGCTCTGGCCCGACCTGGCCACCGCGCCGCCGCCGCCCACGTCCCCGACCGACGCCACCTCCCAGGCCCCGCCGCAGCCCGTACCCGACCTGACCGTGCCCGGGCACGACCTCACCGCCGTCGACGTCCGCACCCTGCTCGCCAAGGACCCGGCGGTGAGCGCCGAGGAGCGCCGCGCGCTCGACTCCTGCGCCGGGTGCGAGGTGCGGGCCCCCGAGTTCCGCGACCTCACCGGGGACGGCCGGCCCGAGCTGATCACCGCCGTCGCCACCCCCGGGGCCCTCGTGCTGCACGTCTACACGCTCGCCGACGACCGGGTCGTACCGATCCTGCGGGCCCAGGTCCAGCAGATGTCCAGCGCGGCGACCGTCGACTCCGACCTCTGGCTGTACGAGCCGACCACCTACGCCACCCGCACCAGCAGCCACTACCACTGGGACGGGCACCGGCTCGCCCTGGTCGAGCGGCGGGTGGACGGCGTCGGCCTGCTCCCGACCGCCGACCCGGGCGCCGAGGCGACGTCCGCCGCCGGCCCGGACCGCGTCCCCGTGCCCGTCCCCGGCCCGGCGCGCCCCTCCTCGGGGCCGAAGCAGCCCCCGGCCGCCGGGGTCGCCTCCCCGTCCGCCGCCCGACCCACCTCCCAGCCGTCCGGCCCCGCCGTCGTCCCGGAAACGAAGCGATGACCACCGCAGCCGCCCCCGCCCAGCCGCACATCCTGCTCGTCGAGGACGACGAGGTGATCCGGGAGGCCACCAGGATGGCCCTGGAGCGCTACGGCTTCCCGGTCACCACCGCCGCCGACGGCCTGGAGGGACTGGAGGCCTTCCACGCCGTCCGCCCCGACCTGCTGCTGCTGGACGTCATGCTGCCGCTGCTCGACGGCGTCGGCCTCTGCCGCCGGATCCGGGAGGAGAGCCAGCTGCCGATCCTGATGATGTCGGCCCGCACCGACCCGGTCGACGTGGTGTCCGGCCTGGAGGCGGGCGCGGACGACTACGTGGTGAAGCCGTTCGAGAGCGCCGTCCTGGTGGCCCGGATCCGTACGGTGCTGCGGCGCGTCCGGGTCGCCCCGGCCGTCGAACCCGGCCCGGCCGCCGCCGTCACCCCGGCCCCCGAGGTCCTCGACGACCCCGTCGCGCCCTCCGCCGCCTCCCTCCGCACCGTCGACGGGCTGCAGGTGGACACCGACAGCATGGAGGTACGGGTCGACGGCCGCCTCGTCCCGCTCACCCCCACCGAACTGCGGCTGCTGCTGGAGTTCACCGCCGCCCCCGGCATCGTGCTGGAACGTTCCGCGCTGCTGGAGCGCGTCTGGGACTACGAGTGGGGCGCCGACACCCGGGTGGTGGACGTCCACGTGCAGCGCCTGCGGGCCAAGATCGGCTCCGGCCGGATCGAGACCGTCCGCGGCTTCGGCTACAAGCTGCGGCGCCCGGCATGACCCCGCGCCGGCCGACCCTGCGGCGCGTACCCCTGCGACACCTGGCCCTGCGGCGCATATCCCTGCGGCACATGGCCCTGCGGCGCATGACCCTGCGCCGGCAGATCGCCACCGCCGTCGCCACCATCTCCGTCCTGGTCGCGGTCACCGTCGGCCTGCTGGTGCACCAGGCGATGATCCGCCAGCACGTGGACCAGGCCCGCACCGCGGCCGCCACCGCCCTCGGCTCCGCGCTGACCGACTACGGCCGCGGCACCCCCGGCCCCGGCGCCGCCGTCGACGACCCGGCCCTCCCCGCCCGGCTGCGCGAACTCGCCGCCGCCGGCCGGCAGGGCTCGCTCCTCGCCGCCGACCCGCAGGGCGAGTCGATGTGGGCGGCGGGCCCGGTCCAGGGCGGGGTGCTCTCCGTCCGGGTG
This sequence comes from Kitasatospora sp. NPDC059160, assembly GCF_042755465.1. Taxonomy (NCBI): domain Bacteria; kingdom Bacillati; phylum Actinomycetota; class Actinomycetes; order Kitasatosporales; family Streptomycetaceae; genus Kitasatospora; species Kitasatospora sp. NPDC059160. The sequence goes on from NZ_JBHZCN010000140.1 coordinate 13,094, forward strand.
GACTTCACCCAGGACCGCCGGGCGATCGCCGACCTGGACCGGATCATCCTGATCACCGTGGTCGCCGCGGTGTTCACCACCGTGCTGGCCGGCGTGCTCGTGGCCGACCGGATCAGCCGCCGCCTGCGCACCGCCGCCACCGCCGCCCGGGGCATCGCGGCCGGCGGCACCGACACCCGGATCGGCGAACTCGTCGACGGCAGGGACGAGGTCGCCGACCTCGCCGCCGCCGTCGACCTGATGTCCCGCACCCTGCACCGCCGCCTCGCCGACGAACAGCGCTTCACCGCCGACGTCGCCCACGAACTGCGCACCCCGCTCACCGGCCTGGTCACCGCCGCCGAACTGCTGCCGCCCGGCCGCCCCACCCAACTGGTGCAGAACCGGGTCCAGGCCCTGCGCGCCCTGGTCGAGGACCTCCTGGAGGTCTCCCGCCTGGACGCCGACGTCGAATCCCCCGACCTCTCCGCCGTCCCGCTGGAACGCGCCGTCCGCCGCACCGTCACCCTCACCGGCCTCGACGTCACCGTCGACATCAGCTCCGACACCGCCGGCACCTCCGACACCGCCGACCGGCAGGTCCGCACCGACCTGCGCCGCCTCGACCGCATCCTCGGCAACCTGCTGCTCAACGCCCACCGCCACGGCGCCGGCCCGGTCGAACTCCACGTCGACGGCCGCCGCATCACCGTCCGCGACCACGGCCCCGGCTACCCCGACGACCTCCTCCACCACGGCCCCCAGCGCTTCCGCACCAACGCCCCCGAACGCGGCCGCGGCCACGGCCTCGGCCTCACCATCGCCACCGGCCACACCCGCGTCATCGGCGCGACCCTCACCTTCAGCAACCACCCCGCCGGCGGCGCCGTCGCCACCCTCACCCTCCCGCCCGGTTAGGGCCCGCCAGCGTTCAACGAACTCCCGCCCGGCCACCCCCTGTCCGCCACCGGCGAACTCCCGAACCGCCACAGCCTCTGGATTCCGCCGACGCCGGACGGAACCCTGGTGCCGTGACAACCGGCGCCCCGGGACGACCGGCGCGCCGGGCCCGGGGAGGAGCGGACGTGACGGACGAGGACGCGGCGTGGCGGCGGCGGGAGGAGCTCAGCCGGCTGGCCGCCACGCACACGGTCGCCATCGACGCCCCGGGGAGCCTCGGCTCCGGGTTCCTGGTCGCCGAGGACACCGTGCTGACCTGTGCCCACGTCGTCCAGGGCCACCTGGAGGTGACGGTGACGGCCCAGGGCCGCACCCTCGTCGCCGACGTGGGCGCGGTGTTCCCCGAACCCGACCCCGCGGTCCGGGTCCAGGGCTTCCCCGACCTCGCCCTGCTGCACCTCCGGGAGCCGCTGCCACTGCCCGGTGTGTGGCTGGGCGAGCGCGCCCCCCAGGAGGGCACCGAGGTGGTCGTGCACGGATTCAGCCACGAGACCCTGGAGTCGGGCCCGCAGCACGACAGCCTGCGCCTCCACGTGGCCGGCGGGAGCGGACGGTTCGTCAGGCTCCAGGGCGACCGGGTCGTCGCGGGGTTCAGCGGCGGCCCGGTGCTCGACCTCCGGACCGGCCGGGTGTGCGGGGTGCTCAAGACCTCGCGCGACGACCGGCAGGAGGCGGGCGGCTGGCTGGTCCCGGTCGACGCGGTGCGCGCCCACTTCCCCGCCCTGGCGGAGGCCAACGACGGGCACCACCGGCCCGGCACCGACTGGTGCGACCTCGCGCTGGACCGGGCCGGACGGCAGAACAGGCTGTTCGGACGCGACCGCCCCCGGCCGAGCAGACGTCCGCCGACCCCGGCCCAACTCCTCACCCACGGGGCGATGCCGTTCCTGGACCGCCCGGAACTGGCGGACCTCCGACGGTGGTGCGACGAGGAGCCCGACCTCCTGCTGCGTCTGCTGCACGCGCCCGGCGGCTCCGGCAAGACCCGGCTCGCCACCGAACTGTGCGGCCTCATGGGCGGGGCGGGCTGGATCGCCGGCGTCGCGGAGCGGAAGGCGCTGGACCGGCCGGAGTGGACCGCCGGGCTCACCGCCGCCCTCGCCGACGGGATCCCCGTGCTCGTCGTCTTCGACCACGCCCAGGCCCGGCCGGAGGACGTCTGCGCCCTGCTCGAACACGTCGACCGGTACGGGCCCGACCGGATGCGGCTGCGTGTGCTGCTGCTCGCCCGCGCGGACAAGCCGCTCTGGCAGGCACTGCAGAGCGGCCTCGACGACGGGGTACTGGCCGACGCGAGCGTGGTCCAGCTCGCCAGGACCGTCCCCGCCCCCGGGGACGCCTCCGTGGCCGCCACCGCCTTCCGGGTCTTCGCCGAGCGGCTCGGCTCCCCGCGACTCACCCCGCCGTCCACCCTGGACGCCCGCGCCGACCGGGAGGGCTCGCTCCTGGGGGTGCTGGCACTCGCGCTGGACGCCGTCCTGACGCTGCGCCAGGGCCGCACCTGGTCCCCGGACGGCGATCCGCTCGAACGGGTCTGCGACCACGAGATCAGGATCTGGCACTCCACGCTCACCTGGTGGGATCCCCGGGAGCCGTCGTTCGCCGGCGAGAGCGGCAGGCTGCTGGCCGCGGGGCTCCTGCTGGTCCCCACGCTGGCCCCCGGCAGGCAACGGGCCGATCTCGTCGCGGTGTTGGAGCAGGTCCACGCGGCGGTCCTCCCGCACCGGCCGGTCCCCGACATGCTCCGCGTCAGCACCGCGCTGTGGGCGGTCTACCCCGCCGAGGGCGACCAGGTCGCCCCGCTGCGGCCGAACCGGATCGGCGAGGTCCTCGCCCGCCGGGTGCTCAGCACCCCGGAGAGCTCCGGCCACACCCACGCGTACCTCACCGCGCTGCTGTCCCCCACCCGTACGGACCCCGCCCGTACGGTCCCCACCCGTACGGACCCCGCCCTCGCCGGGCCCGCGCAGGAGCGGTTCGAGGCGGCGAAGGCGGCCGTCGAGGTGCTCGCCCGCGCCCGCGGCTGCACGGACGTGGGCCGGATCGCCGCCCACCCCGCGCACCGCGCCCTGGACGCCGTGCTGGCGCGCGCCGTCGCCGACCGGCCGGACGTGCTCCTGCCCGCGCTGGCGGCGAACGGCGCCCTGCTGCCCCACGCCGAGCCCCTCGCGGCCGTCATGCTGACCGCCCTGGAGTCCTGCGAGCCCCCGCTGCTCACCGCCGTGGAACAGCGGCTGCCCGGCTATCCGTCGAGCATGTCGCCGGTCTCGGTCGTCGTCCTGCGCCGGCTCCTGGAGCTTCCCGACGAGGAGTTCACCGAGGCGGACCAACTGCTGAGGCTGCGCAGGCTGGTCGGCTACAGCCTGCGGCTCGACGACGTCGACCCCGACGGCACCGACCCCGGCGGCGCGCGGGACACGGCGGCCCTGACCGCGGCCCGGCAGGCCGTCGGGCTCAGCCGCGACCTGGTCCAGCAGACCGGACGCCACCTCCCGGAGTACGCGACGGCGCTCCACAACCTGAGCCTGCTGCTGCACCACGCCGGCCGGACCGTGCCCGCCCTGGAGCAGAGCAGGTCCGCGGTCGCCCACTACGAGGAACTGCTCGCCGACACCGAACCGAGGGACCGGCTGCGGCAGGTCCGGCTGCTCGACACCGCGACCGCGCTGAGCCTCCTCGCCGTACTGCGCCTGGAGGACGGCCAGGTGGACGCGGCCCACGGCGAGGCCGCCCGCAGCGTACGACTGTGCGAGGCGGCCGCTCCGGGGGTCCGGCAGGAGGCCACCCTGCTGTCCTGCGTCGAGGTGCTCGCCGAGTGCCACCGGCGGACCGGCCGGACCGCCGAGGCGGTGGCGGCCGGCGAACGGGTCGTCACCCTGCTGCGCGACCTGGCCGAACGGCACCCGGGACGCTACCTCGCCCGGCTGCCCGACGGGCTGCACCGGCAGGCGCTCGCCCTGATCGGCGCCGGCCGGGACCGGGAGGCGTACCTCGCCATGCGGGAGGCCGCGCACCTGCGCGCCGACCTTCCCGCCGGGAACCGTCAACGCCTCGCGGCCCAACGGCAGTCCCTGCGGGTGCTGGTCCAACTCGGCGGCGAGATACGGGAGTTTTCGGCCGAGACGAACTCTTGGGTGGAGCAACTGGCCGCCATGGGAGATCATGGCGAACGGGGCCGTCCCACCGGAGGCCCACCCGACAGCCGGTAGGGAGCGCCATGACCATCGACGACCGGACGTCCGCCGCGCCCGCCCCGATCCTGCGCCACGAGGCCGTCGAGGTCTTCGCGAACCGCTTCGGGCAGCTCAACAACGACCTCGTCGTCGGCCCGGGCGGCGCACCCGGCAAGTACCTCCGCTGGCAGTGGGCGCAGACCGGCGTGGTGGTGGTCCCGGTCGGCCCCGAGGGCATCGCCCTGGTGCCCTCGTACCGCTACCCGGTGGGCGCCGTCTCCCTGGAGTTCCCGCGCGGCGGCTGCGAGCCGGGCGAGAGCCCGGAGGAGGCGGCCGCACGCGAACTCCGGGAGGAGACCGGCCTCTCCGCCTCCTCCGTGCGGACCCTCGGACTGGTGCACGCGGACACCGGGCTGATCGAGACCGGCATCCACGTCTGCTGCGCCACCGTGCTCCCCTCGGAGGAGGGTTCCGCCCGGCCGGAGGCGATGGAGTCGGTGAGCCCGCCGGTCTGGGTCTCCCCGGAGGAGATGGCGGAGTGGCTCCGCGGGGGCCGGATCACCTGCGGGGTCACGCTCGCCGCCTACGCCCTCGCGGCCGCCGACTCCGGCGTGCTGTCCCCGACCGTCAGGGCGTGATCAGCCGCCGAGGGTGATCATCCGGTGCAGCGGGTCGAGGTGCCGCCGCGGCCCCGTCGCCACCCGCACCTCGTCGCCGTCCGGCGCGGCCGCGCCGAACCCGGCCACCACGTCGAGCGAGAGGTCCCGGGCCCCGTCGAGCGGCGCCCCGCGGACTTCGAGGCCCACCCCCAGCCGACCGGTCACCGTGTCCTCGTCCAGCCGGAAGCGCATCAGCCGGGTCTCGCTCCGCAGCCGCGCCCACGCCAGGCCGTCCGTACCGCGGAAGGTGCGCTCGAACGCCTCCAGCATCCACGCGCTGAACTCGCCGACCGACTGCCGCAGCACCGCGTCGTCCGGCCGCAGCCCCCGGCGCACCTGGCCGAGCTCCCGCACCAGGGCGTTCCGGGAGGGCTGCTCGACGGCCTCCAGCACCACCTCCAGGGGGAGTTGGGACAGCAGGAGGTTGTCGAGCAGGACGGCGGGCAACCCGGCCTCCTCCACGATCCGGCGGCTCCGCGCGGCCGACAGGGTGCCCGACCCGTCCCGCGGTCCGGCCATGCCGACGTCCAGCACGCCGGGCAGGGCCCGGCGGTAGGACTCGCCCGCCCACTCGTCCACCGACTGCAGCGCGAGGATCAGCTCGGCGCTGCTGCCCGGGTCCTTCACCCGGTACTTGTCCAGCCAGTCCCGGAGCGCCTTGTAGTCGAAGGGCTGCTGGTCGGCGATCCAGCTCCGCGCGTCCTCCAGCGCGGTCCGGGTGCCACCGGTGGCGTGCCGGCCCGCGACGTCGATCCTGGCCAGCACACCGGCCTTGAAGCGCGCCGCCACCGCCGTCCCGTCGTAGCCCACCGCGTGCGCCGCCGACATCGCCGTCAGCCGTGCGACGTAGCCGGGCTCGGGCACGTTCGTCACGTTCCGCCGCCTGTGGTCGTCCCTGATCTCCCGCAGGGTCCTCCCCGCGCGCACCGCCACCCGGATCCGGCCGGACTCCAGCAGCGGGGCGAGGTCCGGCAGTTCCGCGCCCTCCTCCGCCCACGGGACCTGCCGGGCCTCCTCGGCCGAGACCAGCGCCCTGAAGTACCGGTTGTTGAGGCTCTGCGAGTCCCCGATCAACAGGGCGTCGGCGAAGAGCACGTGCAACAGCACCCGGGACCGCAGGTCGGACGCCCGGTCGATCGGCGCCGCGGCGTGCGGCTCCACGTCGGAGAGGTAGATGCGCTCCGCGCCCGCAGGCGGCGATTCCGTGCCCATCGGTACCAACCCTTCGCCCCTCCACCGGAGTTCCCGTCGGGGATACTAGAGCGCCGGCCGACCGCCGGCTTCAGGAATCCCGCATTTCGATTGCGCGGAATCGACGCCATCTTTGGAGGCGGAATGTCGGACCTCGTCCGGGTCGAGACACCCGACGGAGGCACCTTCTGGGCCCGCGTCGAGGACGAGGGCGGCCCCCGCGACGTGGCCTTCCGCGGCCTCACCTACCGGCTCGACGACCTCACGGACACCCTCCATGCCGTCGTGGGCAGCGTCCGCTCGGGCCTGCGGGCCGCCGCCCCGGACGAGTTCACCCTCGAATTCGGCATCGAGCTCTCCGTCAAGTCCGGCCTCCTGGTGAGCGCCGTCGCGGGATCCAGCGGCAAGGCCTCCCTCAAGGTCTCGGCGACCTGGAAGAAGGACGAGGGGACCACCGCCACGGTGCGCCCCGAGGCCGAAGAGGAAGAGACAGAGGAAGCGGAATCGGAATCGGAATCCGAAGAACCGAAGGAATCGGGCCCACCGGCCGCCGCCAGCGATTGACCACGTCCCGCACGGACGCCCCGACACGCGGAGGGGCCGACTCGATCATGATCGAGTGGGGCCCCCCCCCCCGGCCCCCGCCGGGGCCCCCCGGGGGGGGGGTGCCGCGCGCCCCCCGGGGAAATAGAGGGGGGGGGGGGCGCGGGGGGGAGTA
>NZ_JBHZCN010000141.1:0-19693 GCF_042755465.1 Kitasatospora sp. NPDC059160
GCCCGAGAGATCTACCGAGTCCTGACCACGCCCAGCACACCGAGCACCACCACCGAGCAGCTCACCATCGCTGCTTGACATCCATAAGAGCATCCCAACCTCGGAACTACTCGTCCAGACCCTGGCCCCTGCGGGACGCCCGCGTGGGGTGCGTTGATCATTTGTCTATCGGGGGCTGCGAAGCTCACCGAGTCGGCACACACTCCGGTGGGCCGGCGCTACCGCCTCCGCAACGAACTGGAGTCCCCCATGAACCGTGTTCCGAACGCCGCCAAGCGCGCCGCAACCCTGCTGGGCCTCGCCACCGGCGCCGTGCTGCTCGCGGCCATGGCCGCCCAGGCCGCCCCGGCTGTGGCGGAGGGTTCCGCCCTGTCGGCGTCGGTGTCGGCCGCCACGCTCCAGCCCGGGGCGGCGGCCCCGGCCCGCGTGAACGGTGACCCCAGGGTGCACATCGACGAGACCAACGAGTGGAACACCATCGCCTCCAGGCCGCTGCCGTCCGGCGGGCAGCTCTGAGCCGCCCGGCCCCGACCGCGGCGGATCCCCGGGGGGGCCGCCGCTCAGACCTCGGAGCGCAGCCGGTCGAGGAGTTCCCGGGCGTCCGCCGCCTCCGGCAGTCCCAGGGCGGCCAGCGAGGCGTACGCCCGGGCCGCGTGCTCCTCGGCCGCCGCGCGGTCGCCGAGGCCGGCCTCGGTCCGGGCCAGGATCTGGAGGGCGTAGGCCAGGTCGCGTTCGCCGTCGCGCGCGCCCTCCAGGTGGGTCACCGCCGCCCGGGCCTCCGTCAGGGCCTCCGCGGGCCGGCCGGTCACCCGCAGGGTGTCGGCGCGCCGGTAGCGGGCCATTGCCTCCTGGCGGGGCAGACCGGCCGTGCGGCACAGCTCCAGGCATTCCTGGTAGGTGGCCAGGGCCTCGTCGTGGCGGCCGAGTTCGTGCAGTGCGCGGCCGCGGATCCCGAGGGCGTGGGCGGCCCCGTGGCTGTCCGGGACGTCCCGCAGGGCCAGCAGTTCCTCGTCGCAGATCGCCACCGCCTCCTCGGCGGCGCCGCCGCGCAGCCGGGCGACGGCGGCGTTCAGGGCGGTGGCGAGCGCCCCGGAGCGGTGGCCGAGGAGGCGGGCCAGCGCGAGGGCCTGGTCGAAGTTGCGCACCGCGTCGGCGTTCCGCTGCTGGAACAGCGCGATGACGCCGAGGTCGTTGCAGGTCTGCCGGAGGATCACGGTGTCCTCCGCGCGTCGGCAGGAGTCCGCGGCCCGGGTGGTGTGCTCGCGGGCCTCGTCGAGCCGGGTGGCCTGGACGGCCACGTTGCCGCAGACGAAGCGGGCCCGGCCGGCCGCCCGGTGGTGGCCGAGCGACTCGGCGGCCTCGGCGGCCTCGCGGGCGACCGAACCCAGCAGGGTTGAGGAGATGTCCCGGCCGAAGGCGCTGCACGCGACCAGCAGATCGGCGGCGACGTCGAGCAGCGCGGGGTCGGGGGCGGAGCGCACGGCCGCGCCGACGGCGTGGGCGATGCCGTCGAACTCCCGCACCACCCAGGCCCTGGCCCCGGCCAGGTCGGCGAAGCGGGCGGCGCCCGCGACGGTGAAGGTGGTGCCGACCGGATCCCCCGGGACCGCCCGCTGGAACGCCGCGACGGCGCCCGCCAGCAGGAAGCGCAGCAGCCGGGCGGCCACCGGCGGCCGTTCGTGCGGGAGCAGCCGCTGCTCGGCGTAGTTGCGCAGCAGTTCGTGGTAGCGGTACCGGCCGGGCTGCGGCGACTCCAGCAGGGCCGCGTCCACCAGGGACTCCAATACCTCCTCGGCGTCCTCCGGGCCCAGGCCGAGCGCGGCCGCCGCCGCGTCCAGGGCGATCGTCGGCCGGGTGAAGGGGGCGAGGGTGCGGAGGGCGTACGCCTGGACGCCGTTGAGCTGCCGGTAGCCGAGCTCGAACACGGTGGTCACGGCGAGGCCGCCGACGCGCAGCTGGTCGAGCCGGTGGCGTTCGTCGGTGAGCGCGGTGACCAGCCGGGCCAGCGCCCAGCGGGGTCGGGCCGCCAGCCGGGCGGCGACGATCCGCACGGCGAGCGGCAGCCGGCCGCAGAGGCCGACCACCTCGTCGGCTGCGGCGGGCTCGGCCGCCACCCGCGGTCCGCCGATGACCTGCCGCAGCAGGTCCAGGGCCTCGTCGACGGCGAACACGTCGAGGTCGAGGTGGGCACGGGAGGACAGGCCGGGGACCCGGGTGCGGCCGGTGACGATCACCGCGCAGTCGCCGGAGCCGGGCAGCAGGGGGCGCAGCTGGGCGAGGTCGCGGGCGTCGTCGAGCAGGAGCAGGACCCGGCGGCCGTCGAGCAGGCTGCGCAGCAGCCGGGAGCGGTCCTCGACGCCGCGCGGCAGGTCGGCGGCGGCGACGCCGAGTGCGCCGAGGAAGCTGCCCAGGACGGCGGCGGCGTCGGCCGGTTCGCCGCTGGTGCCGCGCAGGTCGGCGTAGAACTGGCCGTCGGGGTAGTGGTCGCGGACCTGGTGGGCGACCCGGACGGCCAGCGTGCTCTTGCCGATGCCGCCCATGCCGCTGATCGAGGCCACGCCGAGGACGGACCGGTCGGCTCCGGTCAGGCCTTCGGCGAGCTGCCGGACGGCCTCGGTGCGGCCGCTGAAGTCGGAGATGTCCGGCGGTAGTTGGGCCGGGCGGACGACGCCCTCCGGCGCCGGGGTGAGGACCGCCGCCGGGGCGGGTGCCAGCAGGCCCGGGTCGCCGGCCAGGATCCGGCCGTGCAGCCCGCACAGCTCCGGGCCGGGGTCGATCCCCAGCTCCTCGCCCAGCGTGCGCCGGGCCCGGGCGAAGACGGCGAGCGCGTCCGCCTGTCGGCCGGCGGCGTACAGGCTCCGCATCAGGAAGCCGTAGCTCTGCTCGCGCAGCGGGTGCTGCTGGACGAACGCGGTGAGGTCGGACACCAGGGCGTGGTGCCGGCCGCGGGCGAGCTCGGCGGCGAAGCGCTGCTCGGTCAGGGTCAGCCGCAGCTCGGCGAGGCGGGAGCGCTCGGCCTCGGCGAGCGGCCCGGGCACGCCGGCCAGCGGCTCCCCCTGCCACAGGGAGAGCGCCTCGGTGAGCAGCGTGGCGCACTCCTTCCGCCGCCCCTTGCGCCAGGCGCGGGCTGCGGTGGCGGCCAGCCGCTCGGCCCGGTGGACGTCCACGGACTCCGGCGGTACGGACAGCCGGTAGCCGTCGCCCACCGAGCTGAGCAGCTGTGCCACGGGCGTACCGCCGTCGGGGCCGGTCACGCCGGTGCTGGTGCCGCCAGCGTCGCGTCCGCCGCCGTCAGGGCCGGCCAGCCGCTGGCGGATCCGCCAGGCGTAGGTGCGCAGGACCATCACGGCGGACGAGGGCGGTTCGGCACCCCACAGCGCGTCGACGAGCTCGTGCAGGGTGACGGGGCGGCCGGCCCGAAGCAGCAGCGCCGCCAGCACGGCCCGCTGCTGGGGCGGGCCCGCGGGCACGGCCCGTCCGTCGGCCTCGATGCCGATCGGCCCCAGCAGGCTGAACCGCAGCCGCGTCGGCGCACACTCGTCCTGAACCACGTTCCGTTTCCCCCGCCCCCCGAAAAGTCGACTTACCTTACACGCACCAGCCCGATCCACCAGGGCCGCCGAGCCAGGTCGGGTCGGCGGCCGGTGGGAGGCGGAGAGCGGTGCCGGGGCCGGAACGGTACTGCCGACCGTCCCGTCCCCGCCACCGTCCGTCACTGCGACCGCAGTTCGAGGACCAGCTCGCGCGGCAGGCCGTGGGTGTCGTGGAGGTAGCGGAGGTCGTCCTCGCCGAGCGGGCCGCGGAAGCGGGGGCGGGAGAGCAGCCGGCGGCCGCGCTCCAGCAGGCGGTCGAAGCGCTGCTCCTCGTCGAGCAGCACCCGGCGTACCGACTCCGGGTCCACGTCCTGGCCGAAGCGGTCCAGGGTGTGCCGCACCAGCTCCGGCGGCAGGTCCCCGAGCCGGCGCTGGGGGTCGTCGCGGCGCAGCACGGTGAGCACCCGGCGGACCAGGCGGCGCAGCACGTAGCCGCGGCCGGTGGTGCCGGGGCGGACGCCGTCGCCGATCACCACGACCGACGAGCGCAGGTGGTCGCAGACCAGGCGCAGGGATGGCTCGTCCAGCTGCCACAGCGGCGGCACCAGGCGGCGCCAGGGGTCGAAGACGTCGCACTCGAAGACCGAGGAGCGGCCCTGGAGCAGCGAGGAGAGCCGTTCCAGGCCGAGTCCGGTGTCCACGTTGCGCTGGGGGAGCGGCACGAGCGAGCCGTCGTCGAGCCGGCGGTGACGCATCATCACGTGGTTCCACACCTCCACCCAGCGGTCGTCCCGGGTCGGGGTCGACCGCGCCGGGGTGTCGCCGGTCCAGAGGAAGATCTCCGAGTCGGGGCCGCAGGGGCCGGTCGGCCCGTTGGACCACCAGTTGTCGTCGACGGTCAGCTCGACCGGGACCCCGCGGTCCTGCCAGAGCTCCAGCGAGCCGGTGTCCGGCCCGACCCGGTCGTCCCCGCCGAAGACGGTGGCGTGGAGGCGGCCCGGGTCGATGCCGAGGCCGTCGGTGAGCAGGCCGTAGCCCCAGTCGAGGCTCTGCGGGCCCTCGTAGTCGCCCAGCGACCAACTGCCCAGCATCTCGAAGACGGTGAGGTGGGTGCGGTCGCCGACCTCGTCCAGGTCGGTGGTGCGCAGGCACCGCTGCCGGTTGACCAGCCTCGTCCCGAGCGGATGCGGACGGCCCTCCAGGTACGGGGTGAGGGGGTGCATGCCGGAGGTGGTGAACAGCACCGGGTCGCCGGGCGGGGGCAGCAGGGTGGAGCCGGTGGTCCGGCGGTGGCCGCGCTCCTCGAAGTACTCGGTGAAGACGCGGACGAGCTGGTCGGTGTTCATGGCGGTGGCTCCTTCTCGGGGGAGGGAGGCGCCGGAGAACGAGCCGCGCGATCATCGGGACCGGGGGAGGGAACGCCCCGGGAACACCACCGGCGGACCGTTTCCGGTCGCCGGGGGAGGGGGTACGTCAGGCGGCGGCAACCGGCGAGCTGGCGGCTCGCGCGGCTGCGCTGGTGCTTCGGTCCATGACGTCCATGTCCCCGAGGTTAACTCCGGCGGCACCCGCCGGGCCACCGGTTTTGCGGGCCACCGGTCTGTGGGTGCCCGGCTTGCGGGTGTCCGGCTTGCGGGCGCCCGGTGCGGCCGAGGGGCCGAACTCGCCCGCCCGGCCGAGCAGGGCCAGGGCCTCCTCGGCGGGGGAGCCGGCCGGCGCGGTGTGGACGATGAGTGCCTGCTCCGGCGAGCCCGCGATCGACAGCAGCTGCTGGTGCACCTCCAGCGCGCCCACCACCGGGTGGTGCAGCAGGTGGGCGGCGGTGTCGCAGGGCGCCACCCGGTGGTCGGCCCACAGGGCGACGAACTCCGGGCTGCCCATGGTCAGTTCGCCGATCAACTCGGCGAGCAGCCGGTCCTCCGGGTGTCGGCCGACGGCTCCGCGCAGGTTCCCGACCACCCCGCGGGCCTTGCGCGGCCAGTCCGCGTACAGCTCCCGGGTGTGGGCGTCCAGGAACAGCATCCGGCCCAGGTTCGGGCGCCGCGCCGGGTCGTCGGGGCTGTCCCGGTCCAGGTGGCCGGCCAGCAGGGCGTGGCCGAGGGGGTTCCAGGCCAGGACGTCCATCCGGCGGCCGAGCACCACCGCCGGGACGCCGCCGACGGAGCGCAGCAGGTCGCGGGTCTCCGCCGTGAGCCGCTCCGGCCCGGGGCGGCGCACCCGGGGTGCCCGGCGGGCGGCGCCGGCCAGCCGGTCGAGGTGTTCGCGCTCGTGGCCGCCGAGCAGCAGGGCGCGGGCGATCGCGTCCAGCACCTCGGGCGAGGCCCCGCGGGACAGACCCTGTTCGAGCCGGGTGTAGTACGAGACGCTGACGCCGGCCAGCTGCGCCACCTCCTCCCGCCGGAGCCCGGACACCCTTCTGCGGGGCCCGAGTTCGCGCAGTCCGACGTCCGCGGGATGCAGCCGCGTCCGTCGGGCCCGGAGGAAGTCGCCGAGGGGTCCTGGTCCGTTCATCCCCCCAGTATTCGACGGCCGGCCGGGCGCGGCCACACCCTGCGAGGGGTAGGAACGGCCGGGTCTGGTCCGCGCCGCCCGGACCGCCGAGGCTCGGCGCCAGGGCCCGTCCGGCACGATCCGCCGGACGGGCCGCAGCCGGCCGCCCCGTCCCGGGGCGCGCCCCGCACCGGAGGACGGACCCATGCACCACGCCCCGGACCAGCTCACCCTCGGCGACGTCACGGTCACCCGGGTCAAGGAGTACTACGGCCCGGCCGGGCTGACCCCCGGGCAGTTCTTCCCGGACAGTCCCGACGGCGCGTGGCAGGAGCACCGAGACTGGCTGGCGCCCGACTTCTGGGATCCGGGGACCGACCAGTGCCGCACCGCGATCCAGACCTGGCTGCTGCGCAGCGAGGGCCGCACGATCCTGGTCGACACCGGGGTGGGCAACCACAAGGACCGGCCGTACGCGCCGGTCTGGCACCGGCTGGACACGGAGTACCTGGACAACCTCGCCGCCGCCGGGGTGCGGCCCGAGGACGTCGACCTCGTGGTCAACACCCACCTGCACATCGACCACGTGGGCTGGAACACCCGCCTGGAGGGCCGGGAGTGGGTGCCGACCTTCCCCAACGCGACGTACCTCGTCCCGCGCCCGGACTTCGAGTTCTGGGACCCGGCCAACGGCCACCGGAGCGTGCTCGGCGAGGGCAACCGGAACGTCTTCGAGGACAGCGTCGCGCCGGTCCACCGGGCCGGGCAGGTCCGGCTGTGGGACGGCGGGCACCGGATCGACCGCAACCTGCGGCTGGACCCCGCGCCCGGGCACACCCCGGGATCCTCCGTGCTCACCCTGGACTCCGGCGGCGAACGCGCCCTGTTCGTCGGGGACCTCGTGCACACCCCGCTCCAACTCGCCGAGCCGGACACCAACTCCTGCTTCTGCGAGGACCCGGCGCAGTCCCGCGCCACCCGGCACCGGCTGCTCGGCGAGGCCGCGGAGCGGCACGCGCTGCTCTTCCCGGCGCACTTCGGCGGCAGCGGCGCGGTCGAGGTCGCGCGCCGCGGCCCGGGTTTCGCGGTCGAGGAGTGGGCGGGCTTCCCGCGCATCTCCTGACGCGCCGCCGACACCGGTCGGCCCCGGGGCGGCCCCGGGTCAGCCCCCAGTTCAACCGGTCCAGCCAGTTCAACCAGTCCAGCCGGTTCGCCCGGTTGACGCAGTGGAGAGGAACCGATTCACGTGCCCCGACAGGCAGAACCCGTCGTCACGACCCCGGCGGGAGCCGTCCGCGGCGCCCGCGCCCGCACCGGCGAGCGCTACCGGGCCGTCCCCTACGCGGCGGCGCCGGCCGGCGCCGGCCGCTTCGCCCCGCCCCGGCCGCACCCCGGCTGGTCCGGCGTCCGCGACGGCACCCGCCCCTCGCCCACCGCCCCGCAGCCGCCCCGCGCCTTCGACGGGCTCGACGTGAGCCCCTACTTCGGGCCGGGCTGGGTGCCCGGCCCGGAGTACCTCACCGTCGACGTCCACACGCCCGCCGCCGACGGCCGGCGCCGCCCGGTGATGGTCTTCGTGCACGGCGGCGGCTTCATCACCGGCTCCAACCGCGCCGCCCTCTACGACGGTTCCGCCTTCGCCCGGGACGGCGTGGTGCTGGTGGCGGTGAACTACCGCCTGGGCATCCCCGGGTTCCTCGACCTGCCGGGTGCCCCGCCCAACCGGGGCCTGCTGGACGTGCTCGCCGCGCTGCGCTGGGTGCGCGACTCCGTGGCGGCCTTCGGCGGAGACCCCGGCAACGTCACCGTGTTCGGCGAGTCCGCGGGCGCCACGCTCGTCTGCGCGCTGCTCGCCACGCCGCAGGCGCGCGGGCTGTTCCGGCGGGTCGTGGTCCAGAGCGGCAGCGGGACGGGCGCGTTCACCCCGGAGCAGGCACGGCGGGTCACGACCGCCGCGGCCGCGGCCCTGGGCGTCGAGCCGACGGCCGGGGCGTTCGCCGCCGTGCCGGACGAGCGGCTGGTGGCGGTCCTGCCCGAGCTGACCGGCCTCGACCTGCGCACCGGCACCGCCGTGGACCCGCTGGCCGGGCTCAGCCCGCTCGGCCTGGTGCTGCCGGTCCAGCCCGCGGACGCGCTGGCCGCCGGCCCGGCCCGGGACGTCGACCTGCTGATCGGCACCAACACCGAGGAGGCGAACCTCTACCTGGCACCGCAGGGGGAGCTGGAATCCACCACGGAGGCGGGGCTGCGCGCGGCCGCCACCGGGTTGCTGGCCGACCCGGAGGGCGTGCTCGCGGCCCTGCGCGCCGGCCGGCCGCGGGCCACCCCGGGCGAACTGCGCTCCGCCGTGCTCGCGCACGCCCTGTTCGAGGCCGGCACCGAGCGCATCGCCCGGGCACACGCCCGGATCTCCGGCGGCCGCACCCACCGCTACTCCTTCGGGTACCGGTCCACGGCCCTGGACGGGCGGCTCGGCGCCGCCCACACCGTCGAGCTGCCCTTCGTGTTCGACGTGGCGGACGAGTCCTGGCTGCACGGGCCCGAGGGGCTGCTCGGCCCCGACCCGGCGCCGGCGGGGCTGGCCGCCCGGGTGCACGGTGCCTGGACGGCGTTCGCCCGGAGCGGCGAGCCGGGCTGGGCGGGGTACGACCCGGAGCACCCGGCGGCCGAACCCCTCGGCGGCTGAGCCCCGGCCGCCGTGCCCCGGCTGCCGGGCCCCGGCCGCCAAGGCCCCGCGCCGCCCCGGCCCTCGCTCCCGCGCCCGGCCCGGTCCTACCCTGGACGGCATGGACGCGCTCGCGGCGACTCCCGGCGGTACGGCGGCCGATGCGGCCGGCCTGGCGGCGCTGGTGCGCCTGCTGGCCGGGCGCGGGGCGGTGGTGCTCAGCGGGGCGGGCCTGTCCACCGAGTCCGGGATCCCGGACTACCGGGGCGAGACGGGCAGCCGGCGGCGCGCGGCGCCGATGACCTTCCAGGAGTTCACCGGGAGCGCGGCGGCCCGGCAGCGGTACTGGGCGCGCAGCCATGTCGGCTGGCGGGCGATCGCGGCGGCCGAGCCGAACGCCGGGCACCGGGCGGTGGAGCGGTTGCGGCGCTCGGGGCACGTGTCGGCGGTGATCACCCAGAACGTGGACGGCCTGCACCGCGCGGCCGGCACCCGGACGGCGGTGGAGCTGCACGGCGGGCTGCACCGGGTGGTCTGCCTGGACTGCCGCAGGACCAGCCCGCGCACCGAGCTGGACCGCCGGCTGGAGGAGCTGAACGGCGGCTTCCGGGACGGCCCGGCCCGGGTCAACCCGGACGGCGACGCCGAGTTGGCGCCGGAGTCGGTGGCCGCCTTCCGGGTCGCCCCGTGCGCGGTGTGCGGGGGAGTGCTCAAACCGGACGTGGTCTTCTTCGGCGAGAGCGTGCCCAGGCCGAGGGTCGAGCGCTGCTTCGAACTCGTGGACGCGGCCCAGGGGTTGCTGGTGCTGGGTTCCTCGCTCACGGTCATGTCGGGGCTGCGCTTCGTGCGCCGGGCCGCCCGCGCGGGCACCCCGGTGGTGATCGTCAACCAGGGCGCGACCCGCGGGGACGAGCTGGCGGCGGCCCGGGTCGGCCTGCCGCTGGGCGCGGTGCTGACCGAGGCCGCCCGGCGGGTCAGGGCGTCGTAGCGAACGCGTGCAGCCCGGCGGGTCAGGGCTTCGTGGCGAGCGCGTGCAGCGCGGCCTTGAGGGCGTCGACGAAGCGGTCCCGGACGGCCGGGTCGACCAGGTCGAGCGAGAGGTAGGGGTTGAGGTCCTCCAGCTCGACCAGGAGCAGCGCGCCCTCGGGGGTGCGGCAGGCGTCGACCCGCTGGATGCCGTGCTCGACGGTGTTCCAGGCGATGAAGCGCCGGGCGAACTCCAGGTCGGCGGCGGTGGGTTCGTACGGTTCGAGGTGCCAGCGCCGCTCCGGGTCGGGGGCGTGCAGGGCGTACTGGAAGGCGTCGTCGACGAAGTAGAACGAGACCTCGTAGCGGAACGGGACCAGCGGCTGGACCAGGACGTCCTGGTCGTACGCGACGGTGTCGAGCTGCTCGCGGGGGACGATCCGCAGGCCGATGGAGTCGGCGCCGAGCTTCGGCTTGACGACGTACTCGGGCACGACGGGCAGCCGGTCGAGGTCGGCGGCCCGGTCGACGGTGGGGATGACGGGGTACCCGGCGGCGGTGAGGTCGAGCAGGTACTGCTTGCCGGCCTGGTCGGCGCGCCCGGTGAGCTGGGTGTAGACGCGGGTGCCGCGTTCGAGCGCCCGGGCGCGGAAGTCCCGGTACGCGGCGAGGTGGTCCAGCACCGGGCCGCTGTTGCGGACCAGGACCAGGTCGAAGGAGTCCATCAGCGCGGCGGCGTCGCGCGGGTGGCAGAGGGCGACGTCGAAGTCCTCGCGCAGGCGGGCGGAGAGCTGGATGTCCTCGTCGCAGTAGCGGCGCCCCCGGGCCTGGTAGGCGAGGTCGGTGACGAGCAGGACGCGGGGCTTGGCGGCGGTCATGGCTCTCCTGATGATCATTCGATCCGTTCACCCTAACGTCGACCGGCGCCGACCGGTGCCGACGGAACGGGCGGATCCGCCGCGGGTTCGTAGTAATGCACTTGCATCGGTTCCCGGGGTGCGGTGTGATGGACCCGCGATGCGATGCAAGCGCATCGGAACGAACCGGAGGGGAAACCACGATGAGTGCCGCACCGACCACCACCGCCCCGTGGCAACTGGGCGCGACCGAACTGGGGGCCGCCGTCGCCCGTGGCGAGCTCACGGCGGCCGAGGTGGTGGAGAGCCACCTGGAGCGCATCGCGGCCGTGAACCCGGCCGTCAACGCCGTCACCCAGCTGATGGCGGACGCCGCCCGCGAGGCCGCCCGCGAGACCGACCGGCGCCGCGCGGCCGGCGAGCCGCTCGGCCCGCTGGCCGGGGTGCCGTTCACCGTGAAGGAGAACATCCGCGTCGCCGGCTGGGCGACCACCCACGGCGTGCCCAGGTTCCGCGACCACGTCGCCGAGACCGACGCCCCGCCGGTGCGCCGCCTGCGCGCCGCGGGCGCCATCCCGATCGGCCACGCCAACATGTCCGACCTGTCGATCTCCTCCGACGCCGAGAGCCAGCTCTACGGCCGGACGTACAACCCGTGGGACCGGACCAGGAACCCGGGCGGCACCAGCGGCGGCGACGGGGTGGCCGTCGCGGTCGGCATGGCGGCGCTCGGCCTCGGCAACGACTCCGGCGGCTCGGTCCGACTGCCCGCCGCCTTCAACGGGGTCGCCGGGCTCAAGCCCAGCTACGGCCGCTTCGCCGCCGACCACCGCATCCTCGGCCAGGAGCCGATGCTGGCCTCCCAACTCATCCCGGTCGACGGCCCGTTCGCCCGCTCGGTCGCCGACCTGCGCGCCGCCTTCGAGGCGCTGGCGGGCGCCGACCCGCAGGACCCGAGGGCCGTCCCGGCGCCGCTCCGCGGGCCACGCCCCACCCGCCCGATCACCGTCGGCGTCGTGGTCGACCCGGCCGGCATCGGCGTCCACCCCGAGATCGGCGCCGCCGCCGTCGACGCCGCCGAGGCCCTGGTCGAGGCCGGCTACGAGGTCGAGGAGGTCAGGATCCCCCGGCTGTCCGAGGCCCTGGAGTGCTACGGCAAGCTGATCATGACCGAGTTCGGCCTGAACTGGTCCCGGGTCCGGCAGCTGCTCACCGAGAAGGGGGCCCGGAACGTCGACCTGTTCCTGGAGCGCACCCCGCACGAGGACCTCGGCGAGTTCCTCCGGCAGACCGGCGTCCGGCTCGGCCTCCAGCGCGACTGGGCCGCGCTGATGGAGACCCACCCGCTGCTCCTCACCCCCACCTGCCCCCACCCCGTGCCCGGGGTCGACGTGTTCTCCGAGGACACCGACGCCGAGGGCCACGCCCGGCTGACGCTGCCCAGGGCCGTGTGCGCGGTGACCTCGCTGATCGGGGTGCCCGCGGTGAACGTGCCCAGCGGGTTCGCCGACGGGCTGCCGCAGAGCCTCCAGCTGATCGGCCGGATGTACCGCGAGGACCAGTGCCTGGACGCCGCCGAGGTGCTCGAACGCCGCTTCGGCGCGCTGACGCCGATCGACCCGCGGCCGTAGCGCGCGGGCCGACCGGCCGGGACCCTACAGCGGAGGCGTTCGTGGTGGAGGGGTGTGCGGGCCCGGGGTCGGCCGGGGGGTACGGGGGTCCCCCCGGTCGTCCGGGTCCCGCGCGGGCGCCTCCGCCACCGGGAGGCGCGGCAGCGCGTACGGGTGGCGGTCGCGCAGGTAGCCGATCAGGTGCTCGCGGAGCCGGCAGCGCAGTTCGAAGGCGTCGCCGCCGTCCGCCGCCGTGGCCAGCACCCGCACCACGATGGTGGTCGGCGTGGTGTCGACCACCTGGAGGGCGCTGCCCCGGCCGTCCCAGAGCTCGCACTTGGCCAGGTAGTCCTCGAACTCCTCGCGCAGCAGCCCGATCGGGGCGTGGTGGTCGAGGTGGAGCAGCGCGGTGCCGGTGATCCGGCTGGAGCGGCGGGACCAGTTCTCGAACGGCCGCCCGACGAAGTACGACATCGGCATCATCAGCCGCCGCTGGTCCCAGGTCTCGATCACCACGGCGGTCAGGGTGATCTCCTCGACCGTCCCCCACTCCCCGGCCACCACCACGACGTCGCCGATCCGGGCCAGGTCGCCGAAGGCCAGCTGCACCCCGGCGAAGACGTTGGCGAGGGTGCTCTGGGCGGCCACGCCCGCCACCACGCCGACCAGCCCGGCGGAGGCCAGCAGGCTGGTGCCGACCCCGCGCACGGCCGGGAAGGTCATCAGCACCGCGCCCAGGGTGACCAGGCCGACCACCGCCTGGCCGATCCGGCCGAGCAGGACGGCCTGGGTCCGGGCCCGGCCCGCCCAGGCCGGCTCGCGGCGGTGCACGGCGAGCCGGGCGGCGCCCTCCGCCAGGATCGCCACCAGCCGGCCGCACAGCCAGCCGCCGGAGGTGATCGCCAGGATCACCGCCAGGTGCCGCAGCCCCGCGCGGGCGGCGGGCGGGGCGGCGATCCACGGCAGCGCGGCGGAGAGCAGCAGGCAGGCCGTCAGCGCCAGCACCGGGTGGCGGCACCTGCGCAGCACCTCCGGGACGTCACCGGCACCCCGGGGGGCCGCCAGCCGCCGGGCCGCCGACCGGACGGCCCGGTCCAGGCCGTAGGTGAGGAGGGCGGCCGCGGCTCCGACGACGGCCAGGCGGAGCAGGCTCCACCACATCTGCGGCTCTCCTTTCCGCTGCTGGCACGGTGGTCGGGGTCAGGGCCGGTTCAGTCGGGCGGCTCGACCGGGTGGGGCCGGCCCGGCTGCGGGGCGGCCGGTTCGGGGGCCGGCCGGTGCACCGGGCGCGGGGCCGGCGGGGGGACGGGCGAGCCGGGCGGGGGCGGCGGGTCGGGCAGCAGCGGCCTGGTCCGCGGCGCCGGGGGCTCCGGCGCGGGCGCGGGCGGCGGCTGACCGGGGCGGGCGGGGGAGGTGGTCATGGGCGGGTGCTCCTCTCGGTGCGGTGCGGTGCGGTGCCGGATGGCCCGGCGGGCCGATGGGGTTCAGGCCGCCAGTAAGTCGTGCAGGCCGCGGTCCCAGTCGATCCGCTCGTGCTCCCGCCCCGGCGGGACGAGCCGTACGGTCCGGGCCAGGAACCGGGCGACCGCCGCCGCGGGGGCCGCGAGCAGGGCGACGCCCTCGGTGCCGGCCAGCGCGATCAACACGTGGGCGTCGTCGAACGGTGTGACGTGGACGTCGCCCTCGCCGGCGGGCGCGTGCAGCCCGGCGAGCAGCAGGTCGCGGGAGAGCGACCAGACCGCGTTCGGCTGGTAGGAGGTGAAGTCCAGCTCCGCCGCGTGGGGTTCGTCGTCCCGGTAGGACCAGTCGACGTCCAGGTCCCGGCTGCGGTCGTCGCCGGTCATCAGTCGCATGGTGATCCGGGTGGTGAGACGTTCCATGGGAGGTTTCCCCTTTCCCGGGTGGTCCGGACGGGGGGAGCCGGCGGCCCGCCCCCGTCCGTCGTCGCTGACTGTCGGTCTGTGCTGGCGTCGGCCCGGTCAGAGGATCCGGCCGCCGTAGTACGGGTCCCAGTAGGGCCCGAAGCGCCCGCGGGTGTCGGCCTCCTGGTCGGGCCCGCCGGCGTCGAGGTCGGGGCTGTCGCGGATCTCGGCCCTGGAGCGGTCGACGTAGACCTTCTGCTCGCCGATCTCGATCCGGGTCACGGTGCCGGCCGGGAGCAGGACCCGACGGCCGAGGATCCACGGCCCGGTGTCGACGACCAGGTACTGCTCGTCGACCTCCTCGGACAGCTTGTCGACCTTGCCGATCGCGCCGTCGGTGGCCTCGACCTGGAAGCCGATGAGGTCGGTGCCGGCGGTGTGTCCGGCGGAGGTGCGGAATTCCCAGATGGTGCGGCGTGCGGTCATGACTGCCTCCGTTTCGTCTCGTCCGGTAGGGCTCGGCTGCCCCCGATGCGGGAGTTCATGCCCCCGGGGTGGTGCCGGGGGCGTCGTCGTCCCGCTCGACGTGGTGCTTGAAGTCGTTCAGGTCGTCGATGACCCGGCGGTCCACGAAGCCGAGCGCCTCGGCGAGTTGGGCCCAGAGCCCGTGCGGTTCGACCTCCAGCTGGAGCATGACCCGGGTGGTGCGGTCGTCCACGTGGTGGAAGGTCACCACGCCGCTGTGCCGCACCGGGCCGCTCCCGCCGTCCCAGGCCACCCGCTCGCCCTCCACCACCTCGGTGGTCACGGCCTCGAACTCCCGGCGGCCGCCCGCGGTTTCGACCACCCAGCTGCTGGCGCCGCCACCGGTGACGTCCACGCTGACCACGCCGCGCATGAACCGCGGGAAGTCCTCGCAGTGCACCCAGTGCCGGTAGACCTCGTCGAGCGGCGCGGCGACCTCGACCGACTCCTCGATCCGTCCCATCGTCCGGTCCTCCTTCTCCTCCTCGTGCTCCGGCCCCGTACCCGGTCCGGGTGCCCCGTTCCCCGCCCGGCATGCGCGGGGTGTGGCGGGCGTCACCGTGTCGGCGCCCGGGTCGTTCGCTCACGCAATCCTCACAAGGGGAACCGGCATGGAACGGGCCACGGCGGGTATCCGGGGACGGACCGTACGCCGAGGGGAAAGGACCGACATGGCCACGACCAGTGACGAACTCCTCCACCGCGTGACCGCCCCGGCCCCGGACGAGGCCGCGCCGGCCGCCCACCGGGCCGCCGGGCACGGGCTCCCGGGGCAACCGGGGCACCCGGAACTGCCGGAGCTCGCCGGCATCGAGGACCCGAAGCAGGTGGCGCCGGGCGACGCCCGGGAGCTGACCAGGGTGCTGCTGGCCCGGCTCGCGACGCTGGAGGAGGGCACCCCCGAGTACTCGTACGTCCGGGCCACGCTGATCGAGCTCAACCTGTCGCTGGTGCGCTTCGCGATCCGCCGGGTCGGCAACCGCCGGGAGCCCGAGGAGGACCTGCTCCAGGTCGGCTCGCTCGGGCTGATCAAGGCGATCGACCGCTACGACCCCGACCACGGCGCCGAGTTCGTGACCTTCGCGCTGCCGACCATCCTCGGCGAGATCCGCCGCCACTTCCGGGACTCCACCTGGGCCGTGCACGTGCCGCGCCGCCTCCAGGAGCTGCGCATCACCCTCGCCAAGGCCCGCGACGTGCTGTTCCAGCGGCTGGGCCGGGCGCCCACGGTGGCCGAACTGGCGGAGCACCTCGACCTGTCGCCGGAGGAGGTCATCGAGGGCCTCGCCGCGGCCAACGGCCACACCGCCGGATCCCTGGACGCCCCGGTGACCGAGAGCGAGGAGGACCGCGGCCCGCTCGCCCAGCGGCTCGGCGAGGAGGACCCGAGGTTCGACACGGTCGAGAACCTGATCGTCCTCAAGCCGCTGGTCGCCGCGCTGCCGGAACGCGACCGGCGGATCCTGTCGATGCGCTTCGGCGAGGAGCTCACCCAGTCGCAGATCGGCGCCCGCCTGGGGCTGTCCCAGATGCACGTGTCCCGGCTGCTCAGCCGGACCCTGAAACACCTGCGGGCGGACCTCACCGCCGACTGAACCGCCGCACGGTCACCGGGCGCACCGCCGCACCGCGCACGCCACCCGCCGTCACCCACCGCCACCAGGCCGGTCCGCCCCCGGCCTGGTCCTGGGCCGGGTGGCGTGCGTACGCTCGTGGAGCACACCCGTTGAGGGGAACACGACGACGATGCCAGCCGAGAAGACGATGCCCGCAGAGAACGAGTCCGTGACCGTGCCGCCGACCACCGCACCCTCCGACGCCCCAGGGGCGGGTGCCCCGCTCGGGCCCGACCTGGCCGTGCACACCTGGTGCACCGACGCCGGAGCGGCCGTCTGCGCCCTGGCGGGCGACCTCGACATCGAGACCCTGGCCCCCGCCCGGACCACCCTCGACGCCCTGGTGGAGCAGCGCCCGCCGCTGCTCGTCGTCGACCTCTCCCAGGTCGGGTTCTGCGACTCCTCCGGCCTCAACCTGCTGCTGCAGACCCGGATATCGGCCGCGGCGGCGGACGTCGACTTCCGACTGGCGGCGCCGTCCGGCACGGTGCGGCGGCTGCTGGAACTGACCTGCACGGACACCGTGTTCTCGCTCCACCCGACCGTGGAGGCCGCGGCCACCGGACCCCGGTGAGTGCCGCGGCCGCCCGTCGGCACGCATAATTCGTCGGTGGTCGGGAAACCGACCAGACGACAGCGCAACGACATGGCACACAGCGGCACACCGCGCTACGCAGTGGCACACAGCGGTACACCGCGCCGGGAGCACGGCGCCGGAACCGCCACGGGAACCGAACCGGAACCGAAGGGGAACCCGCACATGACGACCAGCCGGGCCACCCTGGACGGCGACCGGCCGGGCACCGGCCCCACCCTGCCGCCCGGCGGCCAGCGCCGGCGCCTGCACCTGGCCGGGCAGCCCAAGCCCGTCGCCCGGGCCCGGGCGTACACCGCGCAGGCCGTCGCCGACTGGTCCTGGCCGACCGGCCCGGCCGGGGCCGAGGACGACATCGTGCTGCTGGTCGCCGAACTCGTCGCCAACGCCATGCTGCACGCGGGCGGCCCCGTCGACCTCGTCCTGGACGCCTCCGCGGCCCGGCTGCGGATCGAGGTCAGCGACCGCTCGACCGACCTGCCCGAGCCGCGCCGGCCGCACCGCCCGGGCCTGCCGGGCGGGCACGGCCTGTTCATCGTGCAGAAGGCCGCCACCCGCTGGGGCGCGGTGCCGCACGACGACGGCAAGACGGTCTGGGCCGAGATCGACACCCGGCCCCCGCAGGAGCCCGGCAACTGACACGCCCTACGGCCCTGACGGATCATCGAATGGCGCACGATCACGGGCCGACCGTTCGCCTGCGATGCGACTCTCGCGGAGGATGAGGGAGCCGAGGACGTCCCGCGGGCCGGGGCGTCGGCCCGGCCCCGATCCGGTCGGCACCCACCCCTCCCAGCAACGAGGAGAGCATCCGTGGTCGTTTCCGCACGCCCGCCGACGTGGCGGCACGCCGCCCGGTTCGCGCTGCTGGTCCCCGGGGTCGCGATAGCCGTCCTGATCCCGCTCGCGGTGCCGGGCGCCGCCGCCGAGGGCGACGGCGCGCCCCCGGCGCTGCCGGTGGCCCGGGCCCTGGACGGGGACAAGCCGCTGGCCTCCGCGGCGGAGGTGACCAGGCTGTGCGACAAGCCCTCGGCGTGCAGCTTCCGGATGTACGACCGGGCGCCGCGCGAGTTCATGGGCGCCGTGCTCTCGGTGGGCAACGCGGCGATCAACTGCACCGACTCGGACATGGAGATCGACCGCACCGTCACCTTCGTGACCAGCAGCACCGACAACGTCAGCGGCGAGATCTCCGGCACCGCCACCCTGGAGGGCGGGGTGGACACCACGGTGACCGCCGCGGCCACGGGAAACGTGAAGCCGGGCATGACGAACAGCGTCAACCAGATCGGACCGAACAAGGACAAGGGCCCGTACACGGAGGACAAGGTGCAGAACACCGTCGAGTTCCCGGTGACGGTCGGCGGCTCCAACGCGCTGCACCTGGGCGCCAAGGCCACCTTCGCGCTGGCCTTCAAGGCCTCCTTCTCGCGTGAGTGGCAGGTCCAGAGCACCGAGTCGACCAGGGTGGTCTTCACCGTCAGCCCCGGTGACGAGATCCAGTTCGGGGTGCTGAACGCGACGGCGCGCACGGTCGGGGAGCTCGCGGTGAACGGCACCGGCAAACTGATCAAGAACGTGACGGTGGACAGCCCCTCCACCGTCAACGTCAGCTCGGTGGTCGCCCAGACCTTCGCCCGACCGGACAAGTGCCTCTCGCTGCGCCCGAGTTCGGGATCCGGCGGCAACCCCGGGCCGGGCGGGCGCCGTTCGGCCGGCGGCGGGCTGATCGAGACCGCGCCGGAGCGGCTGGGGCGGGTGCCGGACGCCGTGTACGTCCGGACCGCGCAGGGCACCTGGGAGCAGCGGTGAAGCGCCGGGCCGGGCACGCCGTGCCGCACCGGGCCTTCGTCCTGACGGCCACGCTGGCCACCCTGCTGGCCTCGGTCGCGCCCGCCCTCGCCGAGGGCGGCGCCGACGCCCCGGCGGCCGATCCGGACGCGCCGCCGGTGGCGCAGGCCTTCGACGGGGACACCCCGCTGCCCGACGCGCCCGCCGTGGCGCGCGGTTGCGGGCAGGACCACGGGTGCTCGTTCCGGATCATCCCGGGGCTGTCCCGGGAGCGCACCACGGCGGTGGTCTCGGCCGGGAACGCGGTGATCAACTGCACCAACAAGCCGATGACGGTGGAGCGCACGGTGTCGCTGGAGTCGAGCACCACCGACAACATCGCGGGCGAGATCTCCGGCAGCGCGACCCTGGAGGGCACCGTCGACAACACCACCAAGGTGGAGGGCAGCGCCGGCGTCGACAACAAGACCGAGATCAGCCACACGGACCACGGCCCGCAGGCGGACAAGGGCCCCACCACGGACGTCGTCAACGGCGCCTCGATCGGCGTCGGCGGCACGGTCTCCGGCTCCGCCGAGCTCAAGCTCAGCGCGAAGGCCACCTTCGCGCTCGCCTTCCAGGCCAAGTACTCGCACACCTGGAAGCGGACCAGCACCGAGACCACCCAGGTGAAGTTCACCGTCAAGTCGGGTGACGAGCTGCAGTTCGGGGTGCTGAACGCGATGACCCGCACGGTGGGCGAGCTGAGCGTGAACGGCACCGGCAAGCTGGTGAAGAACATCGTGGTGGACAGCCCGTCGAGCGTGAACGTCAGCACCGTGGTCGCGCAGACGTTCAGCGCGCTGAACTACTGCCTCACGGTACGTCCCGGCTTCACCCCGGCGCCCGCGCCGTCGCCCACCCCCGCACCGCCGCCCCCGGCGAACCGTGCCTCGGACGGCGGGCCGGACGGCGCCCCGGGCGGCGCCCTGATCGAGGCGCCGCCGCACCAGGGCGATGCCCGGCCCACCGGCCGGTACCGGCTGACGCCCGAGGGGAGTTGGGCGCCGCTGGTCTGACCCGGCGCCGCCGGTGAACGGCCGGGGGGCCCCCCCCCCCCCCCCCGGGGGGGGGGGGGGCGCGGGGGCCGCCGCACCCCCGCGGGGCGGCGGGGCCCGGGGTCCCCGGGGCCCCGGGGCGGGCC
>NZ_JBHZCN010000142.1:0-19688 GCF_042755465.1 Kitasatospora sp. NPDC059160
CGCACGGCCCCCGCCGCGGGCGCCGCACCCACCGGCCCCCGGCCCACCGGCCCCGCGTCGGCCGGCGGCAGCACGAGCCTCGGCACCGGCGCCTCCCGGATCGGCGCCACCGGCGTCGGCGGCCGCGTGGCCCGCCGTCTCACCCGACGCGCCCGCGCCCTCCTCCGCGGCACCCGACCCCGCCGGGACGGCTGACCCGGAGGTCGGTCGTGGAGCTGTGGCTGCTGAACCACCTCTCCACCGCCTGGCTCGGCGTGCTGGTGGTCGGCGGGTCCGTCCTGCTGGCCCTGGCCGGGAGCGTCCTGGTCAGCCGCTGGTCCCCGACCCTCGCCCGGGGCGGGAACAACGACATGGTCGGCGTGGTGCTCGGCATCTTCGGCGCGATCTACGGCCTCATCCTGGCCTTCGTCATCGTCAACCTGTGGACCGAGCTGCAGGACACCCAGAAGGTGGTCTCCGCCGAAGCCACCGCGGTCTCCCAGATCGCCCGGGACGCCGCCGCCTTCCCGCCCGGGCCCCGGGCGGCCGTCACCGCCTCGGTCGGCGACTACGTGCACGTCGTGGTGGAGCGGCAGTGGCCGCTGATGAGGGCCGGCCGCGGCGAGTTCACGGCCACCGGCACGGAGGTCGACGCGATGTACCGGGCGCTGCTCGCGTTCGAGCCGCAGTCGCCGTCCGAGCAGGCCTTCTACGCGAAGGCGCTCGACAGCCTCAACGACGTGGCCGGCCGGCGCCGGGACCGGATCAACGCCAGCGGCTCCGAACTGCCCGTCCTGCTCCAGGTCCTGATCGTCGGCGGAGCGGTGGCGATCGTTCTGCTGTCCCTGCTGTACGGCGTCCGCGCCCGGCGGGCACGGCTGCTGTTCGTCGGCTCGGTGGCCGCGCTGATCGGATTCAGCCTGCTGCTCGTCCTGGTGCTGGACCGGCCGTTCGCCGGGGAGCTCTGCATCTCGCCGGAGCCGTTCAGACAGAGCGCCCTCGCCCGCTTCTGGTGACCGGCCACAGCGCTCCCACCTCGTAGACTCTCGGCCATGACCACGCCCGACCCCACCGCCGCGGCCCGGCTCGCCCGGATCGTCAGCCTCTCCTCCGGCAGCTACCTGCTCGTCACCACCTACAAGAAGGACGGCACCCCGGTGCCGACCCCGGTGTGGGTGGTCCGGGACGGGGAGGCGCTCGGCGTCTGGACCGTCGCGGACTCCTGGAAGGTCAAGCGGATCCGCAACCGGTCCGACGTCCTGGTCGGGCCCTGCGACGTCAAGGGCCGCCCGACCGGCGACCAGTACCCGGCCACCGCCGAACTCCTCGCCCCCGAGCGCACCGCCGCCTACCGCACCCTGCTGCGCCAGAAGTACGGGCTGCTCGGCGTGCTCACCCTGCTCGGCAGCCGGCTGCGGCGCGGTGAGCGCGGCACCGTCGGCATCCGGATCACCCTGACGGATCAGGCGGACCGGACGGACTGATGGAACATGACGAAGCCGGGCCGCCGCCCCTGCTGGTGGTGGACGGCGCGAACGTGGTCGGCTCGGTCCCCGACGGCTGGTGGCGCGACCGGCACGGCGCCGCCGAACGCCTCCGGGACGCCCTGGTCGCCGTGGCCGCCCGGGGCGTGCCGGAGCACCCCGGCCCGCTGGAGGTGGTGCTGGTGGTCGAGGGCGCGGCCCGGGGCGTCACCGGGCTGCCGGAGGTCCGGGTGGTGTCGGCGGCGGGCAGCGGCGACGACCGGATCGTGGAACTGGTCCGCGAGGCCCGCACCGGGGATCCGGCGCGGGCCTGCCTGGTGGTCACCGCCGACCGCGAACTACGGGCCCGGGTCGGCGCGTTGGGCGCCGCCGTGACGGGCCCGCGGAGCGTCCGGCGCTGAGCCCCCGGCCGGGTCCGACCACGGTCGGTCCGTCGGCGGTCGGTCCGTAGGCGGCCGGTCCGTCGGCGGTCAGTCGGTCGGCGGAGCGGGGCGGACCTGGAGGGCGTTGATGCCCCAGTGGATCGACGGGTCCGAGGTGCGGACGGTGAACTGGAAGTCCCGGCCCGGCCGGGCGGGGATCTCCACCGAGCCGACGCCGACCGCGTCCGCCGGGCACTGCACCGTGAAGTCGGCCGGGGCCTGCCCGCCGACGTGGACCTGTGCCGAACCGCCGCCCCGGCAGCCGACGACGACCGTGATCGGCAGCGACTCCGTCACCGAGGCCGTCACGGCGCCGCCGTTGCCGATCCAGTCCGGGATCGAGAACATGGTGTCCTCGTCCGGGGTCGGCGGCAGGATCCGCCCCGTCCCCGGCCCGCCGATCGGGGTGTCCGGCCCGTCGGTCGGCCGCGCCGACGCCGTTCCGGCGAACGCCACCGCCACCCCCAGGACCCCGGCCGCCACGCCCAGTGCGCGGGCCCGCTTCGTCGTCTCCATCGCCATCCCCCCGGATGCTCGTCGTACCTGCGCCGGTCTTCGGCACACGAATGATCGTACGACGCCGGTACGACAGCGGTGCGACACCCGGTACGACGGCGGCGGGCGGACCGGGCCGGGCGGACCGTGACGAGCGCCACCCGCCCGGCCCGGAAGGTTCGGGAACCGACCGCTCCGGCCGTCCGACTGGTGGGGGGTGAAGCCGAAATCGCCGGGTGTCCGGCCGTCGAGTGTGCTGGTGGGGTTCGCCCTGCTGCTGGTGGTGGTGTTCGTGGTCTCGTACGCGGTGGGGCGGCAGGCGGGGCCGGTGGCCCCGGGGCTGACGCCGAGCCGGGGCGGCGGTTCCTCGCCCGGCATGGGCGGGCACGACATGGGCGGGATGCGGTGAGCCCGGTCGCGGGGGCGGACACCGGGGAGCTGGTGTCCACCGATCTGGCGGTCGGCGGGATGACCTGCGCGGCCTGCGTGGGCCGGGTGGAGAAGCGGCTGGGCCGGATCGACGGGGTGACGGCCGGGGTGAACCTGGCGACCGGCCGGGCCCGGGTGCTGCACCCGGCCGGGGTGTCCGTGGACGAGCTGGTCGCGGCCGTCGAACGGGCCGGGTACACGGCCGAGTTGGCGGCCTCCGGGGTGCTCGGCGGACTGCCGGAGGAGGAGCCGGACGAGCGCCGGCGGCTGCTGGTCACCACCCTGCTGGCCGTCCCCGTGCTGGCCCTGTCGATGGTGCCCGCGCTCCAGTTCGACGCCTGGCAGTGGGTCTGCTTCGCCCTGGCCGTGCCGGTGGTGACCTGGGGGTCGGCCGGCTTCCACCGGCGCGCCCTGCAAGGGCTGCGGCACGCCGCCGCGACCATGGACACCCTGGTCAGCCTGGGCGTGGTGGCCTCCTTCGCCTGGTCCGCCTACGCGCTGTTCCTGGGCGGGGCAGGCGAGTTGGGCATGCGGATGCCGTTCTCGCTGACCGCCGACGGTGGCGGCGCGGCGCACGTGTACCTGGAGGCGGCGGTCGGGGTGCCGCTGTTCGTGCTGGCCGGGCGGCTGCTGGAGGGCCGGGTGCGCCGCCGCAGCGGCTCCGCGCTGCGGGCGCTGGCCGAGCTGGGCGCCAAGCAGGTCTGCGTCCGGGCGCAGGACGGCGAGGAACGCCTGATCCCCGTCGAACTGCTGCTCCCCGGGCAGGAGTTCGTGGTGCGGCCGGGCGAGCGGGTGGCCACCGACGGAGTGGTCGTGGAGGGCGGTTCGGCCCTCGACCTGAGCCTGCTGACCGGGGAGAGCGTGCCGGTGGAGGTCGGCCCCGGGGACGCCGTGGCCGGGGCGACGGTGAACGTCGGCGGTGCGCTGGTGGTACGCGCCACCGCCGTCGGCGCGGACACCCAACTGGCCCGGATCACCGCCCTGGTGGCCGAGGCCCAGGCCGGCAAGGCCCGGGCGCAGCGGCTGGCGGACGCGGTGGCCGGGGTCTTCGTGCCCTGCGTGCTGACGGTCGCGGTGTGCGTCCTGGGCTTCTGGCTGGGCGCGGGCGCCGCCCCGCAGGCGGCCGTCACGGCGGCGGTCGCCGTCCTGGTGGTGGCCTGCCCGTGCGCACTGGGCCTGGCCACCCCGACGGCGCTGCTGGCGGCGACCGGGCGCGGCGCCGAACTGGGCGTGCTGGTACGCGGCCCCGAGGTGCTGGAGAGCCTGCGCCGGGTGGACACCGTGGTGGTGGACAAGACCGGCACGCTGACCACCGGCCGGATGGAACTGGCGGCGGTGACGGTCGCCGAGGGGTGCACCGAGGCGGAGGTGCTGCGGCTGGCGGGCGCGGTCGAGCACCGCTCGGAGCACCCGATCGGACGGGCCGTCGCGGCCGCCGCCCGGGAGCGCTGCGGGACACTCCCCCCGGTGGACGGCTTCGCCGCCGCCACCGGCCTCGGGGTGTCCGGCACCGTCGAGGGCCGTCCGGTCCGGGCCGTCCGGCCGGACGGCGACGCGCTGCCCCCGGAGCTCGCCGCGGCGGTCACCGCGGCCGGGACGGCGGGCCGCACCGCCGTCCTGGTGGAGCTGGACGGACGGGCCGCGGCCGTACTGGCGGTCGGTGACACGCTGCGTTCCGGCAGTTGGCGGGCCCTCCACCGGCTGCGCGGGATGGGCCTGGAGACCGTGCTGCTGACCGGGGACGGCCCGGGCGCGGCCCGGGCGGTGGCCGCCGAGCTGGGCATCGAGCGGGTGCACGACTCGGCCTCGCCCGAGCGCAAGGCCGAGGTGGTGGCCGAACTGCGGGCCGCCGGAGGGACGGTGGCGGTGGTCGGCGACGGCGTCAACGACGCGGTCGCCCTCGCCTCGGCCGACCTCGGCGTGGCGCTGGCCTCCGGCAGCGACGCCGCGATCGGCGCGGCCGGGCTGACCCTGGTACGCGGTGACATCGAGGCGGTGGTGGACGCCGTGCGGCTGGCCCGGCAGACCCTCGCCACGATCCGGGCCAATCTGCTCTGGGCCTTCGGCTACAACCTGGTGCTGATCCCGCTGGCGGCCGTCGGGCTGCTGAACCCGATGCTGGCGGCGGTGGCGATGTCGCTCAGTTCGCTGCTGGTGGTGGGCAACAGCCTGCGGCTGCGCACCTGGGAACCGGGGCGCGGACGGTCGACCGGGGGTCGTACGACCAGCGGCCGGCCGACGGGGGGCCGTACGACCAGCGGCCGGGCGATGGGTGGCCTGCGGTGAGGACACGGATATCCGGGCCGCTCGACCGGCTCGCCGTGGTCGGCCCGCCGGTCGGCGCCGCGGCACTCGCGCTGGCCCTGCTCACCGGCTGGACGGCGGTCGGCGGAGCCGGCGTCGGCCCCCGCCCGGTGGAGGCCGGCCCCGGCTGGGTGCTGCTGCCCACGGCCGGCGCGGCCACCGCCACCGCGGCCTTCTTCACGATCCGCAACCCGGGCGACGTCCCCGACGAACTGACCGGCGCCGACTGGGAGTTCGGCGGACCGATCACCCTCAAGCGGCACCTCCACCAGGGCGCGGCGGGCCGCTGGGAGCCCGTCCCCGGCCTGCCCGTCCCCGGTCGGGGCGAACTGGCCATGACGCCCGAGGACGCCGACCTGATGATCCCCGCCCCGCCCGCGCTGCGGCCCGGCCAGCGGGTGGCCTTCACCCTCACCTTCCGGCACAGCCCGCCGCTGCACCTGACCGCCGAGGTCCGCACGGCGGCCGACCGGCCGCGCTGAGCCCGAACGGGCCGGCCCGGTGCCGGGGAGCGCGGGCTCCCCGGCACCGGGCCGGGCCGTTCAGCCGAGCGTCTCCTCGACCGGCCGCCGGGGCGTCGCCGCACCGGGCGGGCCGTACCCGATCCGAAGCACCAGCTGGACGTGCGCCGGGCCGTCGGCCGGGTCGCGCAGCGCCCAGCGGAGGTCCGGCCACTCGAGCGCCTGGTGCCAGACCGTCAGCCGCACCCCGTGCACGGTGGCCAGCAGCCAGACCCTCTCCAGCGCCTGCCCGGCGCGCAGCCAGTCCAGCGGGCCGTCCCCGGGGGTGGTCAGGGTGCACAGCTGCGGCAGCGCCTCGAAGCGCCGCTCCGGCCCGACCGGCGGGGCGGGCGGCCCGCCGGGGGCCGTGGCGGAGCCCGGGCCGTACGGCGGGCGGCCGGCGTACCGGCGCATCGGGACCCTCGCGTCGCGGTCCAGGGAGCCGAGCGCCTCGTACGGGATGCCGTCGGTGCACTCCCCCGGCGGGCGCAGCCAGGCCCGGCTCTCCGCCACCCGGGCCGGGTCGTCCTCGCAACGGCGCTCCGCCTCGACGGTCAGCGCCAGCACCCGCCGGACACCGGCTTCCTCCAGCGCGGCCACCACGACGCCCTCCTCGGCGGCGGCGGTGAGCAGTTCGCCGAGCACCGCCTCGGGCACGTCCCGCTGGGCGAAGGGCTCGCGGCTGGAGCGGCGGGCGGCGACGGCCGGGCGGAGGTCGCGGCCGAAGGGCAGGCGTACGCGGGCCGGGGCGGAGAGGTCGAGCAGGGCCAGCAGGCCGGGCTCAGCGGGCTCCGGGAGCAGCCGGACCGCCGCCGTGCGGCCGAGGTGTCCGGCGGCCACCCGTAGGTTGAACACGGCGGCGCCGACCGCGATGTGCAGCGCCGCCCCGACCGGGTCGGCCAGCGGCAGCCCGCGGGAGGGGTCGGCGTGGACGGCGAGCCCGTGGCCGTCCGGAGTGGGCACGAAGCGCCAGGGCTGGCTGTTGTGCAGCGACGGCGCCGCGCCGCCCGCCGCGGCGAGCAGGCGCAGCTCCGCCGGGGTGAGCGCCGGGGTCGGAACCGGGGTGCGCATCATGGCGATCAACTCCTCACGACCGTCCGGCGGTCGACGACTCGACCGCGGAGTCCTCGCTGCTTCCGAGCCTGCGCGCCGGGCCGCGGTGCGGGCCAGGGCCGAAAGCCCTTCCGCCGCCGGGGCGTCGGTCACCCGTGCGGGACGACCGCCACCGGGGCCTCGGCGTGGTGCAGTGCCGCGTGGGCGATCCGGCCGAGCCGGGGGCCGAGCTCGATCGGGCGGCGGCGCCGGCCCACGACCACCAGCCCGGCCCCGGCGGAGGCCTCCACCAGGCCGCGCGCGGCGCCCAGCCGGACGTCCTCGACCACCTCGACCGCCGGGTGCCGCTCGCGCGGCCCGGCCAGGGCGAGCGACAGCAGCTTCGCCTCCAGCGCCTCCAGTTGGGCGACCTCCCCCGCCGGCACGGCCCCGCCCGCGTAGCCGAACAGCGGCGGCAGGTCCCAGCCGTGCACCGCCCGCACCCGGGCGCCGCGCAGGGCGGCCTCCTGGAAGGCGAAGGCGAGCACCTCCTCCTCGGGCGCGTGGGCGTCCACGCCGACCACCACCTCGCCGGCTCCCTCCCCGACCCCCTCGCCGCCGACCTCCCGCACCACGACCACCGGCGTGCCGCTGCGCCCGGCCACCGCCATGCTGACCGAGCCGAGCAGCAGCCCGGTGAAGCCGCCGCGTCCGCGCGAGCCGAGCACCAGCAGCTCGGCGTCGGCGGCGGCCGCCACCAGCCCGTCCACCGGGGCGTCCAGCACCGTGTCGGTCTGCACGGCGAGCTCCGGGTGGTGCCGGCGGACCGCGTCCGCGGCTTCGGCCAGGGTGCGCTCGGCGGCTGCCGGGAGGTCGTCGGGCTCGGCGTAGGAGGACACCCCGTCGGTCAGCCACGGCCAGGCGTGCACCAGCCGCAGCGCCGCCCCGCGCCGCCGCGCCTCCTCGGCCGCCCACTGGGCGGCGGCGGTGCTCGCCGGCGAGCCGTCGACCCCGGCCACCACGGTTGACGTCATGACGGTTCCTCCACTGTCTCGGCACCGGGGACGGTGCGTGACTGACGCCCCGTCCGCTCTGCTCCCACCCTGTCGCCCGCCGACGGCGCGCCGCCAGAGGCCGCAAGGCCCCCGCCCACAGGACGAAAGACCCCCGCCGAACAGTACGGGCGACCCCGGCCGCCACCCCGTCGACACCCGGGCACTACGGTGTGGACACGGAATACCCGCTGGTCGGACGGTCCCTGATCGGACCGGGCGGCGCGGGCCGACGGGTCGCGGTGCGAACGAGGAGGACAGCGGTGGGCGGAGCGGACGGCAGCGCGGCGGGCGGCGGCGCGCGGATGCCCCGGCTGCGCCTGGACGAGCTGCTGGAGGAGCTCCAGTGGCGGATCGACGCGGCGCGCGGCACCCAGAACCGGGTGCACAGCCTGCTGGAGGCGGTGCTGGCGGTCGGCCGGGAGCTGGACCTCGCCCAGGCGCTGCACCGGATCGTGGAGGCCGCCGTCGACCTGGTGGACGCCCGCTACGGCGCGCTGGGCGTGATCGGGCCGGACGGGCACACCCTGTCGCAGTTCCTGACGGTCGGTCTGTCCGAGGCGGAGATCGAGGAGATCGGCCCGCCGCCCTCCGGCCGGGGCATCCTCGGCGAGCTGATCCGCCACCCGCAGCCGCTGCGCTGCCCGGTGCTGTCCGAGCACCCGGCCTCGATCGGCTTCCCGGTCGGCCACCCGCCGATGCACACCTTCCTGGGGGTGCCGGTGCGGATCCACGGGGAGGTGTTCGGCAACCTCTACCTGACCGACAAGCGCGGCGGGCTGGACTTCGACGAGGACGACGAGGCGGTGATCTCCACCCTCGCGGTCGCCGCCGGGGTCGCGATCGACAACGCCCGGCTGTACGAGGAGGCCCAGCTGCGCCAGCGCTGGCTGCGGGCGAGCACCGAGATCACCCGCAGCCTGCTGTCGGGCGCGCCGCGCCTGGAGGTGGTCGAGCTGATCGCCCGCCGGGCCCGGGAGATCGCCGGGGCCGAGCTGGCGGACGTCTCGGTGGCGCTGGCCGGGCCGGAGGAGCGGGCGGAGGAGCTGGCGGTGGAGGTCGCGCTCGGCGCCGAGCCCGCCGCCCGGCTGGGGGTGACGGTGCCGGTGGACGGCACGCTCTCCGGCGCCGCGTACGCCTCCGGCTCCCCGGCCACCAGTGACGACCTGGCCGCCGACGCCCGCTTCCCGGCCGGTCCGGCGGGCCGCTTCGACGGGCTGGGCCCGGCCGTGGCGGTGCCGCTGGGCACCGGCCCCGGGTACGGGCGGGGTGTGCTGCTGCTGGCCCGGGCGCAGGGGCAGCCCGCCTTCGGGCCGGAGGAGA
The DNA here is from genome assembly GCF_042755465.1 of Kitasatospora sp. NPDC059160. NCBI lineage: Bacteria > Bacillati > Actinomycetota > Actinomycetes > Kitasatosporales > Streptomycetaceae > Kitasatospora > Kitasatospora sp. NPDC059160. The sequence goes on from NZ_JBHZCN010000142.1 coordinate 9,021, forward strand.
CCGGCCCGCTGCTGGGCTTCGCCGACCAGGCGGCGCTCGCCCTGGAGCTGGCCGAACGGCGGCGCGACGCCGAGCAGTTGAACCTGCTGGAGGACCGCGACCGGATCGCCCGGGACCTGCACGACCTGGCGATCCAGCGGCTCTTCGCCACCGGGATGACGCTGCAGAGCGCGGGCCGGCTGATCGAGAGTCCGGCCGCCGCCGACCGGGTCGCCCGGGCGGTGGCGGACCTGGACGAGACCATCAAGATCATCCGTTCGACCATCTTCGGCCTGCGCGCCCACAGCGAACCGGACCGCGGCCTGCGCGCCCGCGCCACCCGGGTGGTCACCGAGGCCCAGGGGCCGCTCGGCTTCGCGCCCCGGCTCAGCCTGGAGGGGCTGCTGGACACCGACGTCCCGCAGGAGCTGGCCGAACACGTGGTCGCCGTGCTGGCGGAGGCGCTCAGCAACGCCGCCCGGCACGCCGGGGCCGGCCGGGTCGAGGTCAACCTGCGGGCGCTGGCCGGGCGGGTGGTGCTCACCGTCACGGACGACGGCACGGGCATCCCCGAGGGCGGGCGGCGCAGCGGGCTGCGCAACCTCGCCGAACGCGCCGCACGGGTCGGCGGGGCCTTCACCCACGGCCCGGCGGACGACGCGGGCGGCGGCACCCGGCTGGTGTGGGAGGCCCCGCTCGGGTCCTGAGCGTCGCCGCCCGGGCCCTGACCGGCGACCCCGTCCCCGGCGCGACCGGCGCCGCACCCCGCCGCGCCCGCCGCCGTACGGGGGAACTCCGCCGCGGCCCCGCCCCGTAGCGGCGCCGCCGCCCCGGGGCGCCCCTAGCCTGCTTCGCGTCCCCCGAGCGTTGCGCCGAGCCCCCGCCGTGCGCCCCGCCGAGCGTCGAGCACGAGGACGGCCGATGGCCCACGAGTCACCCGCGACCGCCACCCCGCCCCCGGGCACCGCCGAGGTGCCGTCCGCGCCGCCGCCCAGCGGGTCGGTGACGGCGCTGCGGCTCGCGGCGGCCGCCGCCGGCGCGCTGCCCGCGGTGGTGCTGCGGCTGGCCGGGATCCACCCCTCGCCGGTGCCGGCCATGCTGCTGTTCGGTCTCGGGGTGCTGTCGGCGGCGCTGCTGCTGATGTGGGCGGCGGAGACCGCCCGGGCGGACATCTCCGGGCCGCTGGCGCTCGCCCTGCTGGCCTTCATCGCGGTGCTGCCCGAGTACGCCGTCGACCTCTGGTTCGCCTACACGGCCGGCACCCGCCCCGAGTACGCGGCCTACGCGGCCGCCAACATGACCGGCGCCAACCGGCTGCTGGTCGGCGTCGGCTGGCCGCTGGTCGCGCTGGCCGCGTACCTGGCCGCCCGGCGCCGCGGCGTCGCCCCCGGGATCGTGCTGCGCGAGCACCGCCGGATCGACACCGCGTTCCTGGGGGCCGCCGCGCTGGTGGCCTTCGTGATGCCGGCGATGCGGCGGATCTCCTGGGTGCTCGCGGTGGTGCTGATCGCCTGGTACGCCTACTACCTGTTCCGGATCAGCCGGTGCAGCGAGACCGACGAGGAGGAGCTCGTCGGTGTCCCGGCCCGGCTGGCCCTGCTGCCGACGGCCCGCCGACGGCCCGTCACCGTCCTGGTGTTCCTCGCGGCCGCGGCCGTCGTCTTCGCCTGCGCCGAGCCCTTCGCCACCTCGCTGGTGGACGCCGGCTCCTCGCTCGGCATCGACCGCTTCCTGTTGGTGCAGTGGCTCGCCCCGCTGGCCTCCGAGGCCCCGGAGCTGATCGTCGCCGTGGTGTTCGCCTGGCGGCTGCGCGGCGACGACGGGCTGGGCGCGCTGCTCTCCAGCAAGGTCAACCAGTGGACGCTGCTGATCGGCTGCCTGCCGCTGGCCCACCTGCTGGGCGGCGGCCCGGCCTCGCTCCCCCTGGTCGAACGCCAGGTGGACGAGGTGCTGCTGACCGCCGCTCAGACCGTGCTGGCCGTCGTCCTCCTCCTCGACCTGCGGTTCCTGCCCTGGAAGGCCGCCCTGCTGCTGGTGCTGTTCGGCGTCCAGTTCGCCCTGCCCGGTGAGTCCTCCCGGCTGGTGCTCAGCTGGGTGTACCTGGGCCTGGCCCTGCCGTTGCTCGCTCTGCGGGTGCGCGAACTACCGCCCACCGTACGGGCACTGGCCGGGCGGATCGCCGGCGACCCGCACTGAGTGGGGCGAACTGCCGTGCGGGCGGCGGACGGAGGAGCCCAGCGGGTGGGCGGTGAACTCCTCGGGGCGCCCGGGCGCACCGTCCTCACCCGAACGATTTCCCCGGTCGGGGGCGGTTCACAGTTCCACCACGGAGCCTTGGAAGAACACCCTCAACATCCATTGTCGCCACGCATGTTCGAAGGTAGAGTCGCCGTTCGCCGAGCACGGATGAGCAGTTCTCAGCGCATTTGGGGCGGGCATGTCAAATATTCACGGTTTCCCCCGGGTCGCCCCCGACCTACTTGACGTCCTCAGAGATATCGCACGTCGAAATCCCCGCCGTCCGGCGATCGTCCACCGCGGACCCGCCCCGACCCACGGCCGACTCCTGGAATCGGCGAACTCCCTGGCCACAGGCCCGGGATCGAACCCCGGCACGGTCGCCGTACGGGCCGTCCACGCACCGGAAACGGTGGTCGCACTCCTCGGCATGCCGACCGCCGGGGGCCACTGCCGCCCCGTCGACCCGGTATTCCCACCGGCCCGCCGACAGACCGTGGCGGCGGCCGCGCAGTGCCGTACGACGGTCTCCGTAAGCACCGGAGAAAGCCTTCAACTCGCAATCCGATTAGTGGAGTCACCGGAGCCGACCGCAGAGCCTTCGAAAAACCCCGGGGACCCCCCGGCGCTCCCGTCCACGGTGGCGCCGGAACAACCGGCCCGCATTCCCTCCACGCTTCACGACGGGTTCGACCGGGCAGCCGAAACCCGTCCTGACTTCCCATCAGGCCGTCCGAACCGCCGTCGAAACCCCCACCCCGGCCGGCCCGGGCCGACGCATCGCGGCCACCGCAGGAGCGAGGGCCACCTCGAACTCCACGCCCCGACAGGCTGATCGGGCCTCGGAGCCACCCTCACCACGCCTGACCCCGGAGCGGGCCGAGGCCGAGGTCCGCCCTGCGGCCGAGCCCCAACCGTTCCCCCGGCCGAGCCCCCACCGCCCCCGCTCCGCACCACACCCCTCACCACACCCAGGCGCCCGCCCGAGAGGCCGCGCGCCCGGCACCCCACGCCCGGAGACCGCCATCACCCCCGCCGCACCCCGAGGAGCCCGATGACCGCCCCCGCCCCGCCCGGCCCGCTGCGCCGGCTGTGCTGGATCTTCCCCGACCGGGAGTCCTCCCGGATGGCCGAGATGTGGCACGGCTTCTTCTGGGACCTCTACGCCGAGAGCGCCGCCGACCTCGGCCTGCGCTGGACCAGGCACGCCCCGGACGCCGTCAGCGTGGACGCCACCGGCCCCGGCCGCCCCCGGGTGTACGTCGACGACGAGGTGGTGACCCCCGAGGACACCCTCTTCATCACGGCGCTCTACTCGCTGCCGTACCAGTCGATGGACGTCTTCAACCAGTACGCGCTCTACGCGGTGCTCGAACAGGCCGGCTTCTACCTGCCGTTCCCCCCGCAGGTGTCGCTGATCGGCAACGACAAGCTGGCCACCCTGCTGTTCCTGGCCGACTCCCCGGTGCCGACCATCCCGACCGTGCGGATCGGCACCGGGCGGGACACCGCCAAGTACGGCTACGAGGTCGCGCTCGGGCGGATGACCTACCCGGCCATCGTCAAACCGGCCGGCTGGTGCGGCGGCGGCGGGATCAACCTGGCCCGCAACCCCGAGGAGGTGCGCGGCCTGGCCAGCCTGGCCCAGGGCGGCGACACCACCCTGGTGATCCAGCCCTACCTGGGCGACGGCACCATCGACTACCGGGTGTACGTGGTCGACGGCCGGCCGTACGCGGTGATGAAGCGCACCCCCGAACCCGGCTCCCCGGTCGCCAACGCCAGCCGCGGCGGGGGCATGGAGTTCCCCCCGGTGCCGCCCGAACTCGCCGCCGCCACCGCCTGGTTCGCCGAACGGCTGCCGATCCCGTTCTTCTGCGTCGACTTCCTGTACGACGGCGAGCGGTACTGGTTCTCCGAGCTGGAACCGGACGGCGTGATCGCCCCGGACCGCACCGACCCGCACCGCAGCCTGCAACGGGACGTCACCCGCGCCCGGTTCGCCGCCTACCGGGACGGCCACGCCAGGTGGCTCGCCGACGGCGCCCGCCCGCTCACCCTCGACACCGCGCCCCGCACCGGCCCCGTCCCCGCCCCCGTTCTCGTCCCCGCCCCTGCCCCCGCCTTCCGGACGGACCCCCGATGACCGCCTTCTCGCTGTCCCCCGAGGCCGCCGCGCCCCGGCTGCACGTGGCCCGTCGCACCCTGGACCGGCTGCGCAGCGTGCCCGCGCTGGCCCCGCACTACCCCGCGCACCTCGACGCCGACTCCCTCGACGCGCTCGCCCAGCTCCCCCCGCTGGCGAAGGTCGACCTCAACACCGCCCTCGCCCACCTGGAGCCGACCGCCGAGCAGTCCGCGACCTGGCTGTTCCAGAGCGGCGGCAGCACCGGCGCCCCCAAGGTCGGCTACGCCCCCACCGGCTTCTACATGGCCGGCGTGCACGCCCACTGGCAGCCGCTCGACCGCACCGACCTCTTCGTCAACGCCTGGGGCGCCGGACGGATGTGGGGCGCCCACTTCCTCGCCGCCGCCCTCGCCGACCTCTCCGGCTGCCGGATCATCGCCCTCGGCTCGGTCGCCAAGGACGAGTACGGCGCCTGGCTGGAGCTGCTGGCCGCGCGGCGGGTGACCGCCATCGGCGGCACCCCCAGCGTGCTGCGGCTCTGGTTCGCGCACGCCAGGTCCGCCGGCATCCGGCTGCCCGCGCTGCGCAAGGTGCTCTGGCTCGGCGAGGCCTGGCAGCCCCAACTGGACGCCGACCTCGCCGAGGTGGCCCCCGAGGCGCGGCGCTGGGGCATGTTCGGCAGCACCGAGACCTGGGTGGTGGGCACCAACACCCCGGACTGCCCGGCCGAGGTCTTCCACCCGCTGCCCCACCAGCTGGTGCACGCCGACCCCGGCGGACTGCTGGACTTCACCGCCCTCGACCCGGAGATGCTCAACCCGGTGCTGCGCTACCGCACCGGCGACGCGGGCGAGTTGACCGACTGCCCGTGCGGGCGCCCCGGACCGGCCATGCGGGTGCTGGGCCGGCGCGACAGCGTCGTCCAGGTCCGCGGCCTCGGCCTGGACGTGGACGAGCTGATCGAACGGGCCGAGCGCGCCCCGGGCGTGGCCCGGGCCCAGGTGGTGCTCACCGAGCGGGACGGCCGGGCGAGCGGCGTGGACCTGCTGGTGGTGACCGCCGGCGCCGCGGCGGTACCGGACGTCGAGCGGCTGCGCACCGAGCTGTTCACCGCGACCTGCACCCTCGGCACCGCCTTCCAGCACGACCCGTGGGCCTTCCGGGTGCGCCCGGTGGACGAGCTGGTCAGCAACGGCCGCACCGGCAAGACCGCCGCCCTGGTCGTCCGGGAGGAGTCGTGACGGCCGACACCACCCCGGCGAAGCGCGCCCCGGCGCCGCTCGGGCGGAGCTTCTCGCTGTTCTGGGCCGGACAGACCGTCAGCCTGGTCGGCGACAAGGTCACCGTCTTCGTCGTCCCGACCCTGATGATCTTCGTGCTGCACGCCTCCGCCCTCCAGGTCGGCGTGGTCGCGATGGCCCAGTACCTCGGCATCCCGCTGCTCGGGCCGGTCGCCGGGGTGCTGGTCGACCGCTGGGACAAGCGCCGCACCATGCTCGTCTGCGACCTGGTCCGGCTGGCCGCCGTCGCCGCGATCCCGCTCGCCCACGCCCTGGGCGCGCTCTCCACCCCGCTGCTGTTCGGCTGCGTGGCCGTCATCAGCGGCGCGACCATCTTCTTCAACGTCGGCTACCTCGTCGCCGTCCCCGCCGTCGTCCCCGAGGACGGCATGGTCCGCGCCTACTCCCGGCTGGAGGGCAGCGGTTCGGTCGCCGAGGTCGCCGGGCCGTCCGTCGCCGCGGCCCTCTACAGCGCGCTCGGCGTGGCCGCCCTGCTGGTCGACGCGGCCAGCTACCTGGTCTCGGCGGCCTGCTTCCGCCGCATGCGCCCCTGGGGCGAGCGGACCGTCGAGGAGGGCTCGATCCGGGAGCGGCTGACCCGCGGCTTCCGGCTCAACTGGGCCGACCCGGTGCTGCGCCGGGTGGTGCTGGCGGCCGTGGTCCTCAACTGCGGCGGGCCGGTGTACGTCACCGTGCTGCCCGTCCTCGCCTACCGCGGCCTGGGCGTGCAGGTCGGCGTGTTCGGCGCGGCCATGTCGGTCGCCGCGCTCGGCGCCCTGCTCGGGGCCGTGGTCGCCCCCCGGCTCTCCCGCCGGTTCGGCCTCGGCCGGACGATGGCCTGGTCGCTGCTGCTGCACTGCCTGGTCGGCCTCGGCGTGCTCGCCGCGCCCGCACTGCCGCCCGGCCCAGTGATCGCCGTGACCATGGGCTGCTACGGCTTCTTCATGTCCTGCATCAACGTGTGCAGCGCCCCCGTCCGGCAGTCCCGGATGTCCGCGCGCAACCAGGGCGTGATGCACGCCGCCTTCCGGACCGTCACCTGGGGTGTGATCCCGCTCGCCGCGCTGGTCGGCGGACTCGCCGTCTCGCTGCTCACCGGACCGCTCGGCGTCCTGGACGCCGCCCGCCTCACCATGGCCGCCGGCACCCTGCTGGCCGCCTGCTCCTTCGTCCCCGCGCTCGGCCTCCAGCCGCTGCTGGACACCGCCGAGCGCACGAAGGGCACGGCCGCGGTCCCGGCGGAGGCGGTCCCGGCGGAGGCGGTCCCGGCGGAGGCGGTCCCGGCGGAGGAGCCGACGTGAACGACACCGAACCCGCCGACCCCACCGGCCGGGTCCTGCTGATCACCGGCACCTCCTCCGGCATCGGCCTGGCCACCGCCCTCGCCGCCGCCCGGGCCGGCTACACCACCGTCGCGACCCTGCGCGCACCCGAGCGCGCCGGGCCGCTGCGGGCCGCCGCCGAGGCCGCCGGGGTCACCCTGGACGTCCACCGGCTGGACGTCACCGACCCCGGCTCGGTCACCGACTGCCTGGCCGCCGTGCACCGGCGGTACGGGCGGCTGGACGCCGTCGTCAACAACGCGGGCGTCTCCAACTCCGACCCCACCCTGGAGATGTCCACCGACGCGGCGCTGCGCGCCAACCTGGACGTCAACTTCTTCGGCGTCGCCACCGTCAGCCGGGCCGCGCTGCCGCTGCTGCGCGCCGCCGGCGGCCGCCTGGTCACCGTCGGCAGCGTGCACGGCGTGGTCGGCCAGCCCTTCAACGAGGCGTACTGCGCGGCGAAGTTCGCCGTCGAGGGCTTCCTGGAGGCGCTCGCCCCGGTCGCGGCGGCGCACGGGGTCCGGGTCTCGGTGGTGGTGCCGGGCTTCGTCCCGGACACCGGGTTCGGCGTCTTCCCCGACGTCAACCGGGCCACCCTGCACGCCGCCTCCGGCCCGTACGCGGACACCTTCGCCGACTACCTCGACTGGGTCGGCGGCCCGGGCTGGGAGTCGGCCGGCCAACCCGCCCGGGAGGTCGCCGAGGTCGTGCTCCGCACCCTGCGCGAGCCGCGGCCGCCGTTCCGGGTGCCCGCCAACGCCTGGGCCGCCGACTACCTGGCGGCCAAGCTCGCCGACCCCGACGGCTCCGCCGTCCAGACCCTCGCCCGCGGCTGGCTCGGACGGCCCGCGGCCACCACCGACTGAGCCCCGTCCGCCCGCTGCCCGCCGCCCGACCGGCGTCCCGACCCTCCTCCCGACCCACGGAGTCCCGCCCATGCCCGCCAAGCCCCTGGCCGAGCTGATCCGCTTCGCCCGCGCCCACTCACCCTTCTACGCCGAGCTCTACCGGGAGCTGCCCGAGGGCGCCGACCGGCTCGACCAGCTCCCGGTGATCGACCAGACCGCCTTCTGGGCCGCCAACACCTGGCCCGACAACCGCGTGCTGACCGGCCCGCTCACCGACGCCGGCGTCTACAAGACCGGCGGCACCACCGGCGTCCCCAAGTTCTCCCCCTGGACCCGCGCCGAACACGCCGACTCGGTCACGGCCTTCGGCGCCGGCCTGGTCCGGGCCGGCCTGCGGCCCGGCCACCGGGTGGCCAACCTGTTCGTCGCCGGCGAGCTCTACGGCGGCTTCCTCTACATCGAGAACGCCCTGCACCACGCACCGGTCGACAACGTGCGCCTCGGCGTCGGCGGCGCCGCCCCGGACAGCTACATCGCCGACCTGATCACCGGCTTCGGCGTGCACGTCCTGGCCGGCGAGCCGATGAAACTCAGCGCCGTGGCCGAGTGCCTGGTCGCTCGCGGCGAACGCGCCGACGGCGTCGAACTGCTGCTGTTCGGCGGCGACCTGCTCTTCGCCGACCTGCGCCCGCTGCTCGCCCGGGCCTTCCCCCGCGCGGCCGTCGCCTCGGTCGGCTACGCCTCCAACGACGCCGGCCTGGTCGGCGCGCCCGTCCCCGGCGACGACGTCCGGGTGCACGAGGCCTTCGCCGACCGCACCGTGGTCGAGCTGCTCGACGAGGTCACCGGCGAGCCCGTCACCACCCCCGGCACGCCCGGCCGCGTCGTGGTCACCAACCTGTTCCGGACCCTGATGCCGATCCTGCGCTACCCCACCGGCGACCGCGCCGCCTGGGTCGACGGCGAGTGCCGACGCTTCCGCCTGCTCGGCCGCACCAGCGAGGGCGCCCGGGTCGGCACCGTCACCCTGCCCACCGAGGAGATCCGCAGCGTGCTGGTCGCCGCCGACCCGGACCGGCACATCGCCGGGATGCAGCTGGTGCAGCGGCGTTGGGACGGCCGCGACGGGGTCATCCTGCGGCTCGGCCACATCGGCCAGCCGCCGCCCGCCGACCTCGCCGACCTGTCCGACCGGCTGGTCGACGCCGTCCACCGGGCCCTGCCGCTCTACCCGTCCGAGGCCGCCCTCGGCAGCATCCACCCCCTCACGGTGGAGTGGGTGCCGCGCTCGGAGCTGGTCACCAACCCGCGGACCGGCAAGCTCCAGCAGGTCCTGGACGAGCGGCCCCGGGAGTAGGGAACGGGGGGTGGATGATGACGCACTGTCAGCACCCTGCCGGTGGACCGCCGGTGCTGTCAGCGCTCTGTCCGCGTCCTGTGGGTGGCGCTGCGCAGTCTGGTCCACGACAGCAGCGCCGAACCCACCGGAGGCACCACCGTGACCACCACCGTGACGACCACCCCCCTTCCGCTCGACTCCCCGGCGCACCCCGGCGCCACCGGACCCCGGGCCTCGGTCCTGGTCTCCGGCGCCGGCATCGCCGGCACCGCACTCGCCTACTGGCTCCAGCGCTACGGCTTCCGCATCACCGTCGTGGAGCGCGCCCCCGGCCTGCGCGGCGGCGGTCAGCCCGTGGACATCCGCGGCAACGCCCTGGAGGTCGTCGACCGGATGGGCCTGCTCGCGGAGGTCCGGTCCCGCCGGACCGGCCTGCGCGGCATGTCCCTGGTCGACGGGGACGGCCGCGAGCTGCACCGCACCACCGAGTGGACGGCCAGCGGCGGCCCGGTCGGCGGCCCCGACGTGGAGATCCTGCGCGACGAACTGGCCGAACTGATCGCCGGAGCCGCCGGGCCGGGCATCGAGTACCGCTTCGACGACAGCATCGACACCCTCGTCCAGCACGGCGACGGCGTCCAGGTCCGCTTCCGCAGCGGCGAGGAGCGCTCCTTCGACCTGGTCGTCGGCGCCGACGGCCTGCACTCCCGGACCCGCCGCCTGGTCTTCGGCCCCGAGGACGACTACCTGCACCCCGTCGGCAGCTACGTCGCCGGCTGGACCGTCCCCAACCACCTCGGCCTCGACCGCTGGGAGATCGCCCACGAGGGCGCGGACGGCCACGGCTGCCTGGTGATGACCGTCCGCGACAACACCGAACTGCGGGTCTTCGTCACCTTCTCCACCGACGAACCGCTCGACCGGATGCTGCCCCGGGACCGCGCCGAGCAGCGCGAGCTGGTCGCCGGGCGCGCCGCCCGACTGCGCTGGGAGGTGCCGCGCTTCCTGGCCGGGATGTGGGAGACCGAGGCCTTCCACTACGACGTCGTGGCCCAGATCCGGATGGACCGCTGGTCCCACGACCGGGTCGCCCTGCTCGGCGACGCCGGGTACTGCTGCTCCCCGTTCACCGGCCAGGGCACCAGCGTGGCGCTGACCGCCGCCTACGTCCTGGCCGGGGAACTCCACGCGGCCGGCGGCGACCATCGCACCGCCTTCCCCGCCTACGAGCGGCGGTTGCGCGACCACGTCGCGGCCAACCAGGCCATCCTCGACCTGACCCGCGACCGCTACGGGGCCGACGCCTCGCTGCTCGGCGGCCCGGACGCCGACGGCGCCCCCGGCTTCGACCGGCCCGGCATGGAACTGGAGGCGGCCTTCCGGGCCGCCACCGCCTTCGACCTGCCCGACTACGCCTGAACTCCCGGTACCAGGGCGTCTAGGGCCTGTCCGGCGGATCTTGCCAGGCGCGCGACGCCGGGCATCCCGCCTGGACGCACGCCCGAATCGCCCAAGTACGTCCAGTACGAGG
>NZ_JBHZCN010000143.1:0-19687 GCF_042755465.1 Kitasatospora sp. NPDC059160
CTGCGCGAGGACGGCACCGTCTGGGCCTGGGGCTACAACATCAACGGTCAGCTGGGCGACGGCACTTCGGCCAGCCGCAACGTCCCGTCCCCGGTGGTCAACCTGACCGGCGTCACCCGGATCGCGGCCGGGTGCAACCACAACCTGGCGCTGGTCGGCCCGCCGAGCGGCCCGTCCAAGCCCACCAGCGGCAACGCCGTGAAGGCCTGGGGCTACAACGCGACCGGCCAGCTCGGCGACAACAGCACCATCAGCCGCTACACCCCGGTCGACACCCAGGGCATCTGGCTCGGCGGCGTCTCGCAGATCGCGGCGGGCTGCAACCACAGCCTGGCCGTCACCGACAGCGACAACAAGCTCAAGGCCTGGGGCCAGAACACCTCCGGCCAGATCGGCGACGGCACCACCGACTACCGGATCACCCCCGTCCCCGTCCCCGGGGTCACCGGCGTGCAGCTGGTGGCCGGTGGCCGGGAGCACACCGTCGCCCTGCTGGGCAACAACACCGTCCAGTCCTGGGGCAACAACGGCTCCGGTCAGCTGGCCAACGGCACCACGACGGACAGCAGCACCCCGGTGACCTCGCTCACCGCGCTGACCGGTGTGGACAAGATCGCCGCCCCGGTCGGCGGTGATTTCAGCCTGGCGAACTGACGCTCCGCTCGCGGACGACAGCCCGGCCCCGGCGACGCCTCCCGCCGGGGCCGGGCCGTCGCCGGGGAGGGGCGGACCGGCACCGGCGGAAATGTCCTGCCGTGGTGTCAGCTTCCTTGTAGCATCTGCGCGTTCGAGGTCGGCTGCGCAGGCGGGGGACGGGGTCCGTGGCAGGAACCATCACGTTGTGGGTGTTCGGGTTGCTCTGCTTCGTCGTGGCCTTCGCGAAGGAGACGGCGAGCGGGGCCGGGATCAGCCTGCCGGGGCCGAAGAGCGGGGGTGCCCGGGTCGGGGTGGTCGCGGTCGGGGTGCTGGCGCTGATCCTGGGGACGGCGATCCGGCCGGGAAGTGACACGCCGACGGCGCCGCCGGTCAGCGCGGTGACGGGTGGTGCGGTGACGGGGACGGCCACGGCCGTGCCGAACCCGCCCGCGCCGCCCTCCTCGGCCGGGCCCGCCGTGGTCTGGAGCGGCCAGGTCGCCATCCCGATGGACGGCGGGGCCGACTTCGACCTCACCCCGCCGGGCCGTCACCCCGGCGTCCCCCAGGGCATCTACGCGGCGGGCTTCACCGCCACGACGGCCGTGGTGCGCGAGGAGATCACTTCGGAGCACAACAGCTTCGGCATCTGGACCGGCCAGGCGCCGCCCTCCGGCGCCGCCTGCGCGGACTGGGCCGCCAGTCACCCGGGCGACTCGGCCCACGTGAGCGTCGGGACGCTGATCTGCCTCAGGACCCCCGGCGGTCGCACCGCGCTGATCAAGGTCGACTCCATCGCCCCGGCGGACTACCAGCTGGAGGCGACGGTGACCGTCTGGTCCGGCTGAGGGACACGAGCTGACGGTCATGACGGGGTGACGGCCGGCGGGTGCCCGGTGTGCTTTCCGGTCCGCCCGGGCTGGTTGACCTAGATTGCCCGACCATGAGCGAAAATGTCGGAATCAGTCGTCGGTCGCTGCTCAAGGCGCTGCCCACCGCGGTCCTGGTGGCCGCGTCCGACGGGATCCTCTCCCGGCGGTACGCGGCGGCCGCCGCCGGGCCGCAGCCGTTCCCCCAGCCCGCTCTGCGCACCGCGCGGCCGGTGCCCGGCCGGGCGGGGGCGGTGCTGGAGCAGACGCTCGACGTGCGGTTCACGGACACCGTCGTCCCCGGCTACGGCACGGTCACCACCCGCACCTACAACGGGACGATCCCCGGCCCGACCCTGCGGCTGCGCGCCGGGGACACCCTGCGGCTGACCCAGGTCAACGGCCTGCCGCCGAACGAGCCCCACGACGGCGACCACAACCGGCCGCACGGCTTCAACAGCTTCAACCTGCACACCCACGGCCTGCACGTCGACCCGACCGGGGAGGCCGACAACGTGCTCCGGGTGTTCGAGCCGCGCACCGCCGAGGAGGTCGAGGCCGGTGCCCCGGAACCGCAGTACGTGACGACGATCGACGTCCCGGCCGGCCACCCGGCCGGCACCTACTGGTACCACCCGCACCTGCACGGGGCCACCTCCGTGCAGATCGTCGGCGGGATGGCCGGGGTCCTCGTCATCGAGGGCGACGTCGACGAGGTCCCCGAGATCGCGGCCGCCGCCGACCTGGTGGTCTGCCTCAACGAACTGCGGCTCAAGGACGGCAAGGTCCCCGACTTCACCTCCGGCAACGCGCTGGCCGCCGTCCCGGCGGTTCTGACCGTCAACGGCGCGGTCAACCCCACCGTGACGCTGCGCCCGGGCGAGGTGCAGCGCTGGCGGCTGGTCTGCGCGACGGCCTTCACCGCGCCGGTGCTGCGGCTCACCGGCGGCGGCGGGGACCTCACCCTCCACCAGATCGCCCAGGACGGCGTGACCTTCCCGGCTGTGGTCGCCACCGACGCGGTGCGCCTGACCATGGGCAACCGGGCCGACGTCCTGGTCCGGGCCGACGCCCCCGGCAGCTACGAACTGCGGGCCGACGGGCGGACCGCGCCGCTGATGACGGTCGAGGTGACGGGCGAGGCCCTCGACCCGCCGATGGACCTGCCGACCGCGCTGCCGGCCGGCAAGCCGTTCCTCGACGAGGGCGACATCGCGAACCCGGACGCGGACCGCGAAGTGGTGTTCCACGTCGATCCGGGCGTCTTCCCCGCCCCCTTCCCCAACGCCTACCGGATGCTGGGCAGCAACCCGACCCCCGTCGCCGACCCCGCCGGCGACCCCACCCGCGATCCGGCCTACGGCCTGTTCGACCCCGGCTACGTCAACCACACCCTGGAACTGGACCGGGTGGAGCGCTGGACGCTGCGCACCGCCGAGACCAACCCCGCCTTCCACCACCCCTTCCACCTGCACACCAACCACGTCCTGGTCACCCACCGCAACGGCGAGCGGCTGGACCCGCCGGTCTGGCAGGACACCGTCGACCTGGCCGGCGGCAGACCGGGCGACACCGTCACCCTGCTGGTCCGCTACGAGGACTTCACCGGCCGGGCCGTCGCCCACTGCCACCAGCTCCAGCACGAGGACCTCGGCATGATGCAGACCGTCGAGTACGTGGAGCCGCGCCGGTCCTGACGCGCCGTGGGGTGCCCCGCCGCCGAGGCGGAGGCGGGGCACCCGAGGGCTACGCGCCGGCGCGGGCCGGGGCGGGGGACGGGCCGGTCGGGGCCGGGACGGCGGCCCGGCGGGCGTGCAGGACGGCGGCGCCCAGCGGGAGCGGGCGGTGGTCCAGCAGGTGCAGCCCGGCGTCGGTGAGCAGCCGGCCGTAGTGGTCGGCGCGGCGCTCGCGCCCGCCGGTGTTGGCCATCATGTGCAGGTCCCACGCGGTGGCCAGCGAGGCCGAGCCGTCGGCGGGCAGCAGCCGTTCGACGATCAGCAGGTCGGCGTGGGCGGGCATGGCCCGGGCGCAGTGCCGCAGGATCTCGGCGCAGCGTTCGTCGTCCCAGTCGTGCAGCACCCGGGACAGCACGTAGACGTCGGCGTCGCCGGGGACGTCGGCGAAGTCGCCGGTCACGTAGCCGCAGCGCCCGCCGAGGCCGGCGGCGTCGAGGCGGCGGCGCGCGGCCTCGACGGCGTGCGGGCGTTCCAGCAGGACGCCGCGCAGCCGGGGGTGGGCGGCGAGCAGCCGGCCGAGCAGTTCGCCGTTGCCGCCGGCGATGTCGACGACCGTCCCGGCGGCGGCGCGGGAGCCCGCGGCGGTGACGACCGGGTGGTCCGGGAGCGGGTCGAACATCCGGGCGCTGGCGGCCATCGACAGGTCGAAGAGTTCGGCGAGTTCGGGGTCGCGGGCGAAGTGGTCGAAGTGGTTCTCGCCGAAGAGGTGGTCGAAGGCGGCCTCCCCGGTGCGCACGGTGTGCTCCAGTTCCGCGAAGGACCGGTAGAACGGGCCGCCGTACATCAGCGCCAGCGGCCGCATCGACGCCGGGGCGTCGGCGCGCAGCAGGGCGCCGGTGCCGGTGAGCCGGTAGCCGTCGGGGTGTTCGGCGACGACGCCGAGCATGGCGAGGTAGCGCAGCAGGGTGGCGAGGCTCTGCGGGTCGGCGCCGAGGGCGTCGGCGAGCTGCCGCGGCGCGGTGGCGGTGCGGGTGTCCAGGGCGTCGGGCAGGCCCATCCGGGCGCTGACCGCCAGGGCCTGGGTGGTCCAGGCGCCGGTGAGCTGGTGCAGCAGGGTCTCGGCCGAGCGCTGGGTGGGGTCCTCGCCCAGGTGGTCGGCGAGGACCGTGCGGTGGTCGCCGTGGGCGTGGAGCTCGACCCGCCGGTACCCGGTGCGGGAGCCGGCCGGGGTGGTGAAGTAGAGGACGGTGGAGTCCTCGTGGGGGTTGTAGCCGCCGCCGTCGGGGGCGGCGCCGTGCCGGGTGAGCAGCGCGCACAGCCCGCGCAGTGCCAGCGGGTCGGGGTGGGCGACGTCGAAGGCGAGGTGGGCCTCGTGCTCGTGGGCGCGCTCCTGGTCGGCGAGTTCGGCGAGGTCGGAGCCGGGCGGCACGGTGAGCACGAACACCTCGACGCTGCGTTCCCCGTCGGGGCCGGGCACCGGCGGGCGCAGGATGCTGACGTCGAGCTCGGCCTCGGCGCGTCCGTACCGCCGGGCGAGCCGGCTGCGGACCACCACGCTGGGCTGCGGGGGCGCGTCGGGTTCCAGTCCGCAGGAGGCGAGTCGGGCGCGGAGGGTGGCGTCGTCCGGGGGCAGGACGAGCAGGGCGGCGTGCGAGAAGCGGCAGCGTTCGGCCAGGGCCCGCAGTTCCGGTCCGTCGAGGTCGGGCAGCAGCAGCGGGAGCAGGGTCGCGGTGTCGTGCTCCCTGACGAACTCGGCCGTCGCCCGCAGGCGGGCGGTGTCGTCCGGGGGTGTCGCGGTCATGGGGAGGGAGTCCTTGGTGCGGGGGCGGGGGCGCCCGGTGGGCAGGGCGGGTCAGATGCCGACGTAGTTCTCGGCGAACCAGTCCTGGTGGGTGCGCGAGGTGCGCAGGGATTCGACGCGGGAGCGCCGCATGGCTTCGTGGAAGAACGATTCCTCTGCCGGGCCGGCTTGGGCACCGACCGCCGGGCCGACCGCCGGGCCGACCACCGGGCCGACTGCCGCGCCGCTCCCCGGGCCGACGGGGGAGTGCAGGAGCTGGATCATCCAGTGGGCGAACTCCTGGGCCCGCCATATGTGGGTGAGGCAGCGCGCGGAGTAGCCGTCGAGCGCCCGGGCGTCGCCCCGCTGGAGCTCGTCGATCAGCGCCTCGGCGAGCAGTTCCGCCTCCAGGACGGCCAGGTTGGCGCCCTTCGCGGCGGCCGGGGCGGGGAGGCTGGCGGCGTCCCCGGCCAACAGCAGTGAGCCGTACCGGAGTCGGTCGAGCACGTCCGACTCCAGGTGGACGACGGAGCGGTGGAGGATCCGGCCGTGGTGCAGCGGCCCGTGCTCGTCGGCGCGCAGCCGCCGGTCGAGGGCGGTCCGGATCCGCTCCTCCGACCAGGCGTCGGCGGGGGTGCCGGGCGGGCACTGGAGGTAGTAGCGGGTGACGTCGGCGGTGCGGGCCATGTGGCCGGCGAAGCCTTCGGGGTGCATCGCGTAGCCGACGGCGTCCATGCTCGGGGGCGCCTCGGCCAGCAGGGCGAGCCAGGAGACGCCGTGGTCGCGGTGGTACCGGCGGGTGTCGGGGGGCAGCGAGCGGCGGGCCGCGCCGTGGCGGCCGTCGCAGCCGGCCACGTAGCGGGCCCGCCAGCGGCCGGGGCGGCCCTCGGCGTCGCGCACGGTGACGGTGGGGGCGGGGCCGTCGATGCCCTCGACGGCCCGGGCCTCGGTCTCGAAGGCGATCCGGCCGCCAGCCGCCAGGTAGTGCGTCAGGAGGTCGGTGACCAGGTCCTGTTGGGGGTAGACGGTGTGGAGTTCGCGGCGGCCGAGGGCGCCGTAGTCGAGCCGGAAGCTGCCGTCCTCGGTGCGGAACTCGCAGGTGCCGTGCGGTTTCCCGTGGCGGTGCAGGCCGTCGGCGAGGCCGTGGCGGTCCAGGACGCGGACGGTGTTGGCAGCGAGGAACCCGGCCCGGGCCCTGGTCCGGACGTGCTCGGGGTCGGCCCGTTCGAGGACGACGCAGTCGATGCCGGCGGCTCGGAGGAGGTTCCCGAGGGTGAGTCCGGCCGGTCCGGCGCCGAGGATGACGACATCGGCGGTCTGCTGGGCTGTTCGGCCTGTCTGACGTTCAGTCACAGTACGGGGAGCTTAGCCACCGCTGGATACAAGGAAGCGCCGGAATCCCTCGGATCGGTGATAAGGGTGATGATCTTCACCAGTGCTTCGCACAATCGCCGACTCCCGGGCGCCCTGCTCGAAGATGATCGGGACTGCGCACTGTTGCGCAATGATGGAGGTCTCGACTATAAATCGATCATCTTCACGCACATTCGTGCAGTCTCGCGCAGGAGGACCTGATGGCCCACGTCGACGAAGAGATCGCCAGCCAGCCCGACTGCTGGCAGCGCGCCCTGGAACTGGCCCCGCAACACCTGCCCGAACCCGGTGAGCGGGTCGCCGTCATCGGCTGCGGCACCTCGCTCTACATCGCCCAGGCCTACGCGGCGCTGCGCGAATCCCTCGGACACGGCGAGACCGACGCCTTCGCCGCCTCCGAGTTCCCGCTCGGCCGCCGCTACGACCGGATCGTCGCGCTCACCCGCTCCGGCACCACCACCGAGGTGCTCGACGCCCTCGCCCGGGTGGGCGGCACCGAGACGGTCGCGATCACCGCCGACCCCGGGACCCCGGTCGGCGCCGCCGCCCGCCACCTGGTGGCGCTGGAGTTCGCCGACGAGCGGTCCGTCGTCCAGACCAGGTTCGCCACCACCGCCCTCGTCCTGCTGCGCGCCCACCTCGGCGCCGCACCGGCCGACCTGCCCGCCCAGGCCCGTACGGCGCTCGCCGAGCCGCTGCCCCGGGGCGCCCTGGAGGCGCGGCAGTTCACCTTCCTCGGCACCGGCTGGAGCTGCGGGGTGGCGAACGAGGCCGCGCTCAAGGTCCGGGAGGCCTCCGCCGCCTGGACCGAGGCCTACCCGGCGATGGAGTACCGGCACGGCCCGATCAGCGTCAGCGGCCCGGAGGGCCTGGTCTGGTTCCTGGACACCCCGCCGGCGGGCCTGGCCGACCAGGCCGGGGCGACCGGCGCCGCGGTCAGCGTGCCCGGGCTCGACCCGCTGGCCGAACTGGTCCGGGTCCAGCGTCTGGCCGTCGGCCTCGCCGTCCGGCGCGGCCTCGACCCCGACCGGCCGCGCCACCTCACCCGCTCGATCGTGCTGGACCAGCCGTGACCGGCCGCCCGGCGGAGCGCCCGCCCGGCCCGGCCACCCGCCCCGCCCGTCCGCTGACGGCACAGCCCCAAGGAGCACCGTGACCCTGGTCGGAACCGGAGAGATCGTCGCGCCCGCGGTGGACGGCGGCCGCGGCGTGGGGGCGTTCAACGTCATCCAGCTGGAACACGCCGAGGCCATCGTCGCCGGGGCCGAGGCCGCCGGGGTGCCGGTGGTGCTGCAACTCAGCCAGAACGCGGTGCGCTACCACGGCGGCCTGGCGCCGATCGGCGCGGCGACGCTCGCGGTGGCCCGGGCCGCCGCCGTGCCGGTGGCCGTCCACCTGGACCACGCGACCGAGCGGCCGCTGGTGACGGAGGCCCTCGCGCTGGGGTTCGGCTCGGTGATGTTCGACGCCTCGGCGCTGCCGTACAAGGAGAACCTGCGCACCACCGCCGAGGTGGCCCGGCAGTGCCAGGAGGCGGGCGTCTGGGTGGAGGCCGAACTCGGCGAGGTCGGCGGCAAGGACGGGGTGCACGCCCCCGGGGCCCGGACGGACCCGGCGCAGGCCGCCGAGTTCGTGGCCCGCACCGGCGTCGACGCGCTGGCCGTGGCCGTCGGCACCTCGCACGCCATGCTCACCCGCACGGCGGCGCTGGACCTCGACCTGATCGCCGCGCTGCGGGCCGCCGTCCCGGTGCCGCTGGTGCTGCACGGCTCCTCCGGGGTCGCGGAGCCCGTCCTCGCGGCGGCGGTCGCCCACGGGATGACGAAGGTCAACATCGCCACCCACCTCAACAAGGCCTTCACCGAAGCGGTCCGCGACCGGCTCGCCGCCGAACCCGCACTGGTGGACACCCGGACCTACCTGGGGGACGGGAGGGCGGCGGTGGCCCGCGAGGTCACCCGGCTGCTCGGCGTGCTGACCGCGCCCCGGGCGGCGGACCGGGCCGCCGTCTCGCCCTGACCGGCCGTCCCGCCGTGAACCGGCGCCCGCCGCCGGGCTGCGCGGTTGGCTGCACTGTCGGCTGCGCGGTTCGCTGCGCGCGGGTGCGCGGAGCTGTCCGCGGGTGCAGTCACCGACCGTCGACCCGGGCTGAACTACACTCCGTCCATGCTCAAAGCTGATCGCGCCGCCAGGATCGTCTCGCACATCGCCGAGGCGGGGAGCGCGGACGTGCGGACGCTCTCCGACCTGCTCGGGGTGTCCGACGCGACCGTGCGCCGGGACCTCCAGGAACTGCAGGACCAGGGGCTGCTCCAGCGCACCCGCGGCGGTGCGGTGACCGGGGCGGTCAACCTGGAGATCCCGCTGCGGCACCGGAGCGACCAGCAGGCGGAGGAGAAGCGCCGGATCGCCCGGGCCGCCGCCGAACTGGTGCCGGAGGGCGCCGTGGTCGGTCTGACCGGCGGCACCACCACCACCGAGCTGGCCCGGGTGCTCGCCGAGCGCGGCAACCTCACCGTGGTCACCAACGCGGTGAACATCGCCGCCGAGCTGATCGTCCGCCCCGAGGTCCGCCTGGTCGTGATCGGCGGCCTGGCCCGCTCGGCCAGCTACGAGCTGGTCGGCCCGGCCGCCGAGCGGATGCTCGACCAGTACCACCTGGACCTGGCCTTCATCGGCGTGGACGGGCTGACCGTCCAGCAGGGCTGCACCACCCACGACGAGATGGAGGCCCAGACCGACCGGGCGTTCCTGCGCAGCAGCGCGCACACCGTCGTGCTCGCCGACCGGACCAAGGTCGGCCGGGTCACCTTCGCCTCGATCTGCCCGCTCACCGACGTCCACGACCTGGTGACGGACGCGGGGCTGCCGGACGCCCAGGAGCAGGCGATCGCCGAGAGCGGCGTCCGGGTGCGGCGGGCCTGACGAGCGGGCCTGACGAGCCGGGCCTGACGGGCGGGCCTGCGGCGTCAGGGCACGCCCTGGCCGTCCCGGGACAGTGCTGGGACGCGGGAGGGGACGGCGAAGCGTGGCGGACGGGCGCGGGCCGCTCCTAGCGTGACTGCCGTCCGGTCCGCCGAGGTGCGGACGTGCGGACCCCTGCCGAGTCCGAGGCCACCCCTGCCCCCGTGCCGTCAGCAGGTCCGGGGGCAGGGGTCCTTCCGTCCCCTCCCGCTCCCCGAAGGACCAGGTCGCCCCCTATGAACGCCGTTGACCCGACCTCCGCCCCCGTCGGCCCCGGCCGCCGCACCTTCCTGGCCGGCGCCTTCGCCGTCGGCACCGGCGCCCTGCTGGGCTCCGCCCTGACCACCGGGGCGGCCGCCGCCGCCACCGGCCCGGTGATCGCCGACACCGGCGCCTGGGGCGCCCGCCCGGCGAGCAGCCCGCTCAACGTCGTCCCGGGCGCGCCGGACAAGGTGATCGTCCACCACACCGCCACGCCCAACGTGACGGACTACTCCCAGGCCGCCGCCTTCTCGCTGGCCCGCTCGATGCAGACCTACCAGATGGACAGCGAGCACTGGATCGACACCGGCCAGCACTTCACCGTCAGCCGCGGCGCCTACGTCATGGAGGGCCGCCACAGCAGCCTGGCCACCCTGCGCGGCGGCGGCCAGCACGTCGAGGGCGCCCACTGCACCGCGCAGAACACGGTGGCCATCGGCATCGAGAACGAGGGCACGTACAGCACCGTCGACCCGCGCAGCCAGCAGTACGCCGCGCTGATCGACCTGATCACCTACATCTGCCAGCAGTACGGGCTGCGCGCCTACCAGGTCTACGGGCACCGCGACTTCAACAACACCGAGTGCCCCGGCGACCGCCTCTACGCGCTGATCCCGCAGATCCGCCGGGACGTCGCCGCGCGGATCGGCGGGGACCCGACCGGCCCGGTCTGGCCGGTGCTCGGCAGCGGCGCCTCGGGCGAGAAGGTGCGGACGCTGCAGTACCTGCTGGTGCAGCGCGGCCAGTCGCTGACCGTGGACGGCTCGTACGGGCCCGCGACCCAGGCCGCCGTCACGGCCTTCCAGAACACCACCCACGCGTCGGCCGACGGCGTCGCGGGCAACCAGACCTGGAGCCAGGCCGTGGCGCCGCTGGCCCGCGGTGCCTCGGGCAGCGCGGTGCAGGCCGTGCAGAGCCAGCTGGTCGCGCACGGCATCCAGGTGAGCGTGGACGGCGCGTTCGGCCCGGGCACCCAGACCGGGGTGACGTCCTTCCAGTCCTCCGCCGGGCTGCCGGCCGACGGCCTGGTGGACGCCCGGACCTGGAGCCGACTGCTGGCCTGACCCGGTCACCGGCCTCCCGCGAGCGCCCGTCGGGGCCGTCCCACGCCCGTCCCAGGCCCGTCCCACGGGTCTCCGGGGCCCGTCCCACCGCCTCCGCCCACCGTCCCCGGCGCACCCGGGACGTCCCTGGTGCCGCCGACGCCTGGAGGGACGGGCGGCCGCCCCCCGAGAGTGGGCGGCACTGCTTGATCGACCGACAGGCACCCGACGGAATGGGATCGACCGTGAAGAAAACCTCGGCCCTGCGCGCGCTCGCCGCAGGCGTGCTCGCCGCCGCCGTGCTGGCCCTGCTGCCCGCACAGGCGGCCCAGGCCACCGACAGCACCACCTGGGTCCAGCGCAACCTGGTGGGTATCGGCTACCTCGCGAGCGGCGGCGTCGACGGCAACTACGGCCCGCAGACCACCGCTGCCGTCCGCAGCTTCCAGCACGACAACGGCCTCGACGAGGACGGCGTCTACGGCGGCCGCACCGAACTCGCCCTGCACAACAAGGTCGCCGAGGTCCAGCGGGTGGCCGGCTCGGGCGCCGACGGCGCCTACGGCGACGGCACCACCAGCGCCGTCAGCACCTGGCAGCACTCCCACAACCTGAGCAACGACGGCATCGCCGGCCCGGCCACCATGAACGCGATGGGCGTCGCCCGCACGGTGCAGATCACCGCCCAGTGGAAGTTCCCCGCCCACGGCTGGAGCGTCAGCGGCCAGTTCGGCTGCCTGGACCAGATCTACAACCACGAGAGCGGCTGGAAGGTCTACGCGACCAACCCCTCCTCCGGCGCCTACGGCATCCCGCAGTCGCTGCCCGGCGACAAGATGGCCGGCGCGGGCTCCGACTGGCGGACCAACCCGGCCACCCAGCTCCAGTGGGGCCTGGACTACATCCAGAGCCGCTACGGCTCCCCGTGCAACGCCTGGAGCTTCTGGCAGTCCCACAACTGGTACTGACCGGCCGGCCGGTCCCGACCGGCCACCCGCACCGCCCCGTACGACGTCCTCCCCTGTCGACTCCTCGAAGGAGCACGTGGTGAACAGCTCTTCCCTCAACCGTCGCGCCCTGCTGCGCTACGGCACCGGCGCGGTGGCCGCGGCCGGGCTCGCCGCGGTGGCCAACGTCGGCCTCGCGCGTCCGGCCGCCGCCTACGGCTGGTCCGGCAACCTCGGCCAGGGTTCCTCCGGTTCCGCCGTGACCGAGCTCCAGATCCGGGTCGCGGGCTGGGCGGCGGACTCCGCCTCGCAGACCTGCGTGGCCGTGGACGGCTCCTTCGGGCCCGGCACCGCGGCCGCGGTGCGCCGGTTCCAGGCCGCCTACGGGCTCAGCGCGGACGGCGTGGCCGGCCCGCAGACCTTCGGCGCGCTGAACGCGCTGGAGAAGTCGGACGGTTCCACCGCCCACTTCAACTGGTCCGAGTTCACCAGCCACGACGGCTCGGGCTTCGGCGGTGGCAACGTCGGTGCCGACGAGGTGAAGGAGAACGTCCGCCGCACCATGTACAAGCTGGAGGCGCTGCGGAAGAAGGCGGGCGACCGCGCGGTCACCATCAACTCCGGCTTCCGCAGCACCGCGTACAACGCCTCCGTGGGCGGGGCGGGCAACTCCATGCACACCTACGGGGTGGCGGCCGACACGGCGGTCTCCGGCCTGTCCACGCTGGACGTCTACCGGATCGCCGAGACCTGCGGCTTCTCGGGCCTGGAGACCCACACCGTCTCCTGGCAGCACGTGGACAGCCGGATCGAGCACTCCAACTACGGCTCGGGCTTCTGGTGGTGGCAGGACGGCGTCGCGTAACGGCGGACGCCACGGCCCTGTCCGGGCCACAACGGCGGCGGCACCGCGCCCTCCCCAAGGGCGCGGTGCCGCTCTGTCGTGTGCCGGTGGTGCCGGGTGGTTCCGGTGCCTCCGGCGGTGCGTCGAGGTTCCTGTGCTGCCCACAGGGACCAGGGTGGTCGGGCGCGGCCGGTCAGGCCCCGCGCCGCAGGGAGCGCCGTCCGGCGACCGCCAGGACCCCGCCCGCGCCGACCGCGAGGGAGACCAGGGCCAGCCGCCGCAGCAGGGCGGCCTGCCGCACGTGCGGGCACTCCGGGTGGTCCTCCCCGCCCGGGGCGTCGGCCGACGGTCCGTCGGCCGGCCCGGACGGGGAGGCGGTGCCGCCGGGCCCGGGGGCCCCCGGCGCGGCCGACACGAGGCGTCGGCTCTCCGCGAGGTGCCAGAGCTCCAGCAGGAGCTCCGCATCGCCCCCGCAGACGACCGCGATGCTCTGCACCGCGCCGCGCGGGGGGAACTGCTTCCCGTTCACCCAGCGCTCCCACGAGGACTTCGCGTAGTGGGTGCGTTCGCTGAGCCGGGCGTAGGTGAGGCCCGACCGGTTCTTCAAGGACTGCAGCTCGCCGGCGAGCCGGTCGGCGGGTGAGGCGGCTGCTACCGCTGCTGCGGGTGACGCGAGTGAGGTGAGTGACGCGAGTGACTCAGGTGATGGTGATGTGATCTCGGACGCGTGGTGGCGGCCCATGAGGTTTCCCCGAACTTCCTCTGAGATGACCGTTGTGGTGCATGGATCCGAACTGCACCGGGCGCCCCCCGTCCGTGCTGTCTGCGGCGAAGTCTTTAACCGGACCAGAACCGGTGTTGACTCCTGGGCTACCCGGCGCGGCCAACTCTGCGCGATCGGGCACCGATCTTCGACCGTCTCCGGAGCTTCTGAGACGCTGCGCGTCGTCCCCAGGGTCCTGAGCTGCGGGTTGGGACGCGGATCAGGAAACCCTTGAGACGATCCGCCCGGGTGCGGCGGAAACCGGATGGGAGCGCGAGGCGGGAGAGATTAAGCTGATCATCCGAAAGAAGATCAGTTCGAGTCTGCCGACGACCTGCCAGAGGTGCCCCACACGTGAGTCAGTCCTGGAAACCGCTCCCTGACGATCTTTCGGAACCCGCTCGACGCCTGGTCGAGGAACTGCGCGCCGTCAAGGACGCGCACCGGATCTCGCTCGCCGAGCTCGGTCGGCTGACCTACCTCAGCAAGGCGTCCTGGGAACGCTGGTTGAACGGCAAGCGTCTGATCACCTCCCAGGCCCTGGCCGGCCTGATCGCCGCGCTGGACTGCGACGCCGTGCTGCTCACCTCCCTGCTGCGGCAGGCCGAGGCCGCGCGCGACGCGGAGGCGACGCCCGGCGCCCCGGCCGCCGTGGCCCCGGCCGCCGTTGCCCCGACCGAGGCGGCCCCGACCGCCGCCGCTGAGCCCGCCGTCGTGCCCGTGCCCGTACCCGTCCCACTGCCTGTCCCACTGCCCGTCCCGGTGTCCCTCCCCGTCGCCCGCGTCGCCCTCTGGCGGCGGCCGCAGGCGCTGGTCGCGGTCGCCGCCGTCGCCGTGCTCCTGCTGGTCGCGGGCCTCTACCTGCACGGTCTGAACGGCGATGGCGGCGCCGCGGCCTCCCCCGGGCACGTGCCCGCGCTGATCGAGCCGACCGCCCCGATCGCCCCGCCCGCGGTGAGCACGGGCGCCCTGCCGCCCCAGCTCTGCCAGTCCGTCGGCTGCGCCGGCAAGGACCCGCAGGCCATGGGCTGCGAGGCCGACGACCAGACCGTGCTGACCGGCACCATCGGCAAGGTCGTGCTCTACCTCCACTACAGTGCGCGCTGCCGGGCCGCCTGGGCCGGGATCACCGACGGCTCCCCGGGGGACAGTGCCACCATCTCCACCGGCACCGGGGGGCACGAGACCGCGCTGATCCACTGGGGCTACGACAACTACTCGAAGATGGTGGACGCCGACGCGCCCAACACCGTCCTGCGGGTGTGCGGCCACCAGAAGGACGGCGAAGACTGCACCCTGCCCCTGTCCGGCGCCGCCGCCCGCGCGCAGGCCCTGGCCACCACCCCTTCGCCCACCCCCACCCCAACCCCCACTCCCACCCTCGTGCCGACGGTGACGCCCTCCTCCTGACCCTCTTTCCGGTGGACGGGCCGGGGCCCCGGAGACCGGAACGGACACCGGTGCTCAGACGAAGTTCTTGTCGACGAGCATCTGCAGCACGTTCACGTGGAGGTCCGGGAAGTCCATCGGGACGATGCCGAACCGGGCGCGCTGCCGGGTGCGCGCGCTCAGGTACGGGTAAACCGCCCGGTCCATCACGGCCTGCGAGCTGTTCCGGGGCCAGTAGCCGCCCGCGTAACTGAGGAAGTTCACGAACATCCTCGGATTTCCCGGACTGGCGAAGGCCTTGTCGAACTGGGCGACGACGTACCGGCCCTTGTCGCCCAGCGGGTCGGTGCCGCCGGTCTGCCAGACGTCCTGGGTGTCGAACCAGGCGTTCTGGCCGCTGGACCAGTCGATCAGGCCCCAGGGGTTGGCGAAGTCGGCGAGCAGCACCACCTTGCCGCGGGCCGCGCCGAGGGCGGGCCAGCCGTAGAGGTGGAACAGGCCGCGGTAGCCCAGCGCGTCCAGGTAGTGGTCGACCCGCCGCTGGAACTCCTGGTCGTCGAGGGCCTGGCCGCCGGCCCGCTCGTTGCGCAGGCGCATCAGGAGCGTCTCGCCCGGGTGCGCCGCCAGGAAGGCGCGGCACTGGTCGAGCACGTCCTGGAGCCGGATGTGCTGGTAGGCGTCGGAGTGGTAGATCCCGAGTTCGTCGGGCGCCCCCTGGAGGCCGTTGCAGCGGATGTCGAGGAAGCGGACGCCCTCCTGCAACTGCTGCGGGATGCCCCAGTTCTGGGTGTGCGACCACTCGGTGCCGTACCAGGGGTTCTGGCAGCAGGAGTCGTGGGTGCCCGGGACGGTGAGGTCGAGCAGGGAGAGGCTCCCGTCCAGCCGGTCCATCCAGCTGTCCGTCGGCACCCCGCCCGGGGTGGTCGGGCCGCCCGCGGCCAGGGCGGCGGGCGCCCCGAGCAGAGCGCCGACGGCGGCCGCACCGCCCGCCCCCGCGCCCCACCTGAGGAGTTCACGACGTGCGATGCCCATGGCCCGGCTCCCTCCGCCCCGCGCGCGGGTGCGACGACAAGTCCTGACGATCGGTCCGTCCTGACACTCGTCCAACGCCGCCGCGGCGTCAACGGGTTCAGCGCGGCTCGGGCAGCCGGCAGTCCGGGCCGACCGCCAGCCACCAGGCGGGCAGCTCGATCCGTTCGCCCTCGGGGGTGAACTCGGTCAGGGACAACGGAAGTTCGCCGGTGGCGAGGACGGCGAGGCCGGCCGAGCGGAGCAGCCCGTCGAAGGCCGCGTCGGCCACCTCGGCGGGGGCGAGCCCGTGGGCGAAGACCGGGCGCAGCTTCGGGGGCGGACCGGCCGGGGACTGGGCGAGCCCCTTGAGCACCTCCTTGGCGGACTCGGCCAGTTCGACCAGGAAGGCCCGGCCGCGCGATCCGAGCAGGGTGGCGACGGCCTCGGCGACCGGCCGGCGGTCGGCCGGCTCGCTCTGGTGGATCACCCCGCGCACGTACACGTTGGCGTCGCCCAGGCGCTCGTGCAGGGCCCGGACGGCGGCCGGGTCGGTGGCGTCCAGCTGGGCGAACTCGGCGCGGCCGGACCGGTCCTGGCGCCGGGCGAGCTCGACGGCGGTGCCGGACAGGTCGACGCCGACGGCCCGGGGGAAGTGCTCGGCGAGGAAGCGGGTCTGGCGGCCGTTGCCGCAGCCCAGGTCGACCACCGGCAGGTCGGGGTCGTGCAGGTGGGGCCGGAACAGGGCGAGGTGGCGCTCCGCGGTGAGGGCCGGCTCGGCGTCCCAGATCACCGCGCCGGGCTGCTCGGGCGCCTCGCCCCAGAAGCCCTCCCAGGCGTCCCGGTACCGATTCGTCACGCTCATGGCGGGGGCCTCCGGAGGTCGCGCACGGCGTCGTCACGCACCGTGTCGGGACCGTGTCTACCGGTGCCCGATCCGGAAGGGCAAAATCACCGGCGCGGCCCGCCCGGTACCGGCGTGCGGCGGCCGCCCCGCGCCCCCTCGGTGAGCCCAGGGGAGTGCGGGACGGCCGTCGCGGTGCCGGTGGCCTCAGCAGCCGGGGCGCCAGTCGGCCTCCAGTGCCGTGCTCCCGTCCGCGCGGGTGACGGTGTGCCAGTGGGCGTGCAGCCCGGTGGCGGGGCGGTCGGTCGAGCGCGGCGCGCCCATCGCGCCCAGGACGGGACTGTCCAGGGGGCTGGCGGCCAGCCGCTCCAGCACCTGGGCGAACGCGGCGCGCAGCCCCTGGCCCCGGCGGCGGACGTCGGGCACGACGGAATGGAACGCAGCGACCACGGACATGCGACTCACCTCCGGAAGGACCTGCGGAACGTGCAGGTACGTCCCCCAGCTTGCGCCGGTCCGCCCTCGTGCCCGCGCGGATTGACGCACTGCTGACGCGCCGCTGACGGGCCCCTGACGGCCGCGCCGTTCCGGGGTTCGTACCCGATGGGCGGCGGCCTGCCGGGCCGGGCCCCGGCCGGGCCTCCGCGCGGGCGATGGAATTGACCTGACCGGTATTCCGGCGGCGGCCGGAGAAATCCCGGGAGGCACGCTCGGGCGAGGAATTGTCAGGCGCTCGCCAGAAGTGCGGGATCCGGGGTCGGCGAAGGGCTCCGGAAGGGCGAAGTGGCTGGTCAGGGCCGTGACGCAAGGCCTTCGTCAAATGTCGTCCCAGTGACCGGCATTGATGTGGAGCCGGTTCCTCCGAGGGTTTCGCCAGCAATTCCCCAGACCTTGGCAAACCTTGTTCCCAGGCTGCTGCGCCGGGCCCTTCCGGACCGGCATCATCGGCTGACATGAGTCGATTCACCGCAATACCGCAGGGGGCTCCCGCGTGAGGGCCTTTCGCTTCCTCCCCGTCGTCGCCTTGGCCGTCGCCACCACGGTGATCGGGCTGGCCACCGTCCTCCCGGCCTCCGCCACCAGCTCGCGGGTGGACCTGAACGTCCTGGTGGTCACCGACGGCAACCCCTGGGTCGAGGGCATCCGGCAGCAGTTGGCCGCCGAGGGCGTGCCCACCACCGTCATCGACCTGACCAGTGCCGGCCGGGCCACGATCACCGCGGGCTTCCTCGCCGACACCCTGGCCGACGGCACCCCGCACGGGCACTTCGAGGGCGTGGTGCTGCCCAACGACGCGCCGACCCAGCTCTCCGCGGCCGAACTGAGCACGCTGACCGGGTACGAGCAGACCTACCAGGTCCGCCAGGTGGACGCCTACGTCTGGCCCGGCGCCAACACCGGCCTGGCCGCGCCGACCTGGTCCGGCTCGCTGGACGCCACCACCGCCACCGCGACCGCCGCCGCCCGCGGCGACGCCTTCCACTACCTGAACGGCCCGGTCGCCTTCGAGGGCACCGCCGGCGGCAGCGGATCGTACGGCTACCTGCCGACCCCGCTGCCCGACAACCCGGCCACCGGCTCGCACTTCGAGCCGTACCTGACCGAGACCGTCCCCGGCACCGGCACCCAGGGCTCCCTCGCCGGGGTCTACACCTCCGGCGGCCGCCAGCAGTTGGTGCTCACCTTCGCCTACAACTCCTACCAGCAGCAGTTCCGGCTGCTCGCGCACGGCATCGTGGACTGGGTCACCAAGGGCGTGCACCTCGGCTACTGGCGCAACTACTTCTCCGCCCACATCGACGACCTCTTCAACGCCAACTCCCGGTGGAGCCAGAGCGGCGACTGCACCCCGGGCGAGGGCGACTGCGTCGGCAGCGTCCCGGCGACCACGCCGATCCGGATGACACCCGCGGACGTCAGCGCCACCGTCGCCTGGGAGCAGCAGAACGGCTACACCCTGGACTTCCTGTTCAACGGCGGCCCCAGCCTGGACTACGCGGACGCCAACGGCGGCACCGACCCGCTGACCACCGCCCTGCTGGCGAACAAGAACAGCTTCATGTGGCTCGACCACACCTACCAGCACCCGTTCCTGGGCTGCGTGCAGAACTTCACCGTGATCCCGTGGAAGTGCCAGACCGACTCCACCGGCGCGGTCCAGTACGTCGACCAGGCCACCGTCAACAGCCAGATCCAGCAGAACATCCAGTTCGGCCAGGCCAACGGGCTGCCGTTCCGGCCGGGCGAGCTGGTCGCCGGTGAGCACTCTGGCACCGTGATGCTGCCGCAGCAGCCCGCCGACAACCCGAACTTCCTCGCCGCGCTCAGCCAGAACAACATCCAGTGGCTCGGCGTGGACGCCTCCCGGGAGACCGGCCAACGGCAGATCGCCTCGGCGCTCGGCGTGCCCCGGCACCCGGTCAACGTGTTCTACAACGTCTCCACCGAGTCCGACGAGGTGAGCGAGTACAACTGGCTCTACGCCTCGAAGGCCAACGGCGGCAGCGGCAACTGCGAGGCCAACCCGGCCACCACGACCTGCATCACGCCGCTGGACCTGAACCGCGGCTGGGCGGACTACGTGCTGCCGATGCAGACGAGGATCACCCTCGGGTACGTGCTGAGCAACGACCCGCGGCCGTTCTTCATGCACCAGTCGAACCTGACCGACGACCGGCTCGCCCTGCAGACGCTGACGGACATCCTGTCGACGTACCGCGGTTGGTACACGGCCGACACCCCGATGGTCAACCAGACCCTCACCGACGCCGGCACCACCCTCCAGCAGCAGACCGCCTGGCAGCAGACCCGCACCGCGGGCACCGTCAGCGGCTACGTCCAGGGCGGCGTGGTCACCGTCCAGGGCCCGACGGGCACCGCCGTCCCGGTCACCGTGCCCACCGGCACCACCGTGACTGGCGGCGCCGCCTTCGGCAGCGCCTACGCCGGCGAGCAGTCCGGGTACACCACGCTCGGCACCGCGCCGACCGCGCTCACCGTGTCCAGCGCCCTCTTCGGGACCGCCACCGCCGGGGCGAGCCCCAGCGCCGGGCTCGCGCTCGCCTCGTACTCCGTCGGCTCGCCGCACCAGGTGCGCCGCAGCGGCACCGCCGTCACCGTCACCGACCCGTTCGGCACCCATGTGCTGCCCAGGCTCGCGGGCAGGCCCGACGAGGAGCTGCACATCGGCAGCACCCACCACCACCCGTACCAGAGCCCGGTGGCGCCGCCGCGGAAGTGACGCCCCACCCGGTACCGGCGGGGGGGCGGGGCGGCCCCCCCCCCCCCCCCC
>NZ_JBHZCN010000144.1:0-19429 GCF_042755465.1 Kitasatospora sp. NPDC059160
CCACGTGGGGGGCACCCCCGGGCCTTCGCGCGCCTGCGCACCCGGGGGGGGGCGGGCCGCATCCCCGCCCGCCCCCGCCGCGTACGCCCGCTCGGAACGTCAGAACTTGTTCTTGGGCGTCAGCCCCAGGGACATGCCGGACAGGCCGCGCCGGCGGCCGCCGAGCTTGCCGGCCACGGCGCGCAGGGCGGCGCCGGCCGGGGAGTCGGGGGCGGCGAGCACGACCGGGCGGCCGTCGTCGCCGCCCTCGCGCAGCCGGACGTCGATCGGGATCGAGCCGAGCACCGGGACGGTGGCGCCGACGGTGCGGGTCAGCGCGTCGGCGACGGTCTGGCCGCCGCCGGTGCCGAAGACGTCGATCATCTCGTCGCAGTGCGGGCACGGCATGCCGGACATGTTCTCGATCACGCCGACGATCTTCTGGTGGGTCTGCACCGCGATGGTGCCGGCCCGCTCGGCCACCTCGGCGGCGGCCATCTGCGGGGTGGTGACGATCAGGATCTCCGCGTTGGGGACCAGCTGGGCCACCGAGATCGCGATGTCGCCGGTGCCCGGCGGCAGGTCCAGCAGCAGCACGTCCAGGTCGCCCCAGTAGACGTCGGCCAGGAACTGCTGCAGCGCGCGGTGCAGCATCGGGCCGCGCCAGACCACCGGGGCGTTGCCCGGGGTGAACATGCCGATCGAGATGACCTTCACGCCGTTCGCCTGCGGCGGCATGATCATGTCCTGGACCTGGGTGGGCCGGCCCTCGACGCCCAGCATGCGCGGCACGCTGTGGCCGTAGATGTCGGCGTCCACGACGGCGACCTTCAACCCGTCCGCGGCCATCGCGGCGGCCAGGTTGACGGTCACCGAGGACTTGCCGACGCCGCCCTTGCCGGAGGCGACGGCGTAGACCCGGGTCAGCGTGCCCGGCTTGGCGAACGGGATCTCCCGCTCGGGGGCGCCGCCGCGCAGCAGCTGGGAGAGCTCCTTGCGCTGCTCGTCGCTCATCACGTCGAGTTCGACCTCGACGCCGGTCACCCCGGGTACCCGGCCGACCGCGTCACGGACCCGGGTGACGATGGTGTCGCGCATCGGACAGCCGGAGACGGTCAGGTAGACCGCGACGCGCACCGCGCCGTCCTCGGCGATCCCGACCGATTTCACCATGCCGATCTCGGTGATCGGACGGTTGATCTCCGGGTCGTTGACGGTCGCCAGCGCCTGGCGTACGGAGTCCTCCGTGACGCCGGCCGCGACCTCTGTCTCGTTGGCCATGCCTTGATGGTACGGCTCCGGGCGAACCGCTTAACCGGCCGGTAGCGTGCCGCCGGTCACAACGCCTCGGAGGCGCCCCGCCGTTCGTCGATCTCCTTGAGCAGCGACTGGAGCTCGGACCGGATGAAGTCCCGGGTGGCGACCTCGCCGAGCCCGTGCCGCAGGGCCGCGACCTCGCGGGCCAGGTACTCGGTGTCGGCGATGTTGCGGTCGCTGCGGGCCCGGTCCTGCTCCATGTTGACGCGGTCCCGGTTGTCCTGCCGGTTCTGCGCCAGCAGGATCAGCGGCGCCGCGTAGGAGGCCTGGAGCGACAGCACCAGGGTCAGGAAGATGAACGGGTACTCGTCGAAGCGCGCGTCCGAGGGCAGC
Organism: Kitasatospora sp. NPDC059160; assembly: GCF_042755465.1. Taxonomy (NCBI): domain Bacteria; kingdom Bacillati; phylum Actinomycetota; class Actinomycetes; order Kitasatosporales; family Streptomycetaceae; genus Kitasatospora; species Kitasatospora sp. NPDC059160. Next base: position 1,630 of record NZ_JBHZCN010000144.1, read on the forward strand.
ATGGTGTTCCACAGCACCCAGACGATGATCACCACCGTCATCCAGACGATGAACCGCCCGGTGCCGAGGAAGCGGGCGATCCGCTCCGACAGCACGCCGAAGGCCTCGGGGTCGTAGGACGGCAGGGTCAGCAGGCCGGGCCGCGCGGTGCGGGGCTGGTCGAGCCGGGTGCGGTTGGAGCCGGTGATCGGGGAGGTCTCCAGGCGCTCCCGGCCGCCGCCCTCGCGGGTGCGCAGTTCGCGCAGCTGGCGCAGCTCCCGCAGTTCGCCCTGCAGGCGCCGGCGGGCGGACTCGCCCCGCCGGCCGTTGCGGTCACCGTCCACCGTGCACCTCGTCTCTGTCGTCGTCCCCGGCGTGCAGCGCGGCGTCGCGCCAGTCCTCGGGCAGCAGGTGGTCGAGCACGTCGTCGACGGTCACCGCGCCGAGCAGGTGGTCGGCCTCGTCCACGACCGGCGCGGCCACCAGGTTGTACGTCGCCAGGTAGCTGGTGACCAGGGACAGCGGGGTGTCCGGCGGCAGCGCGTCCAGGTCGTCGTCCACCAGCGAGCCGACCAGGACGTACGGGGGCTCGCGCAGCAGCCGCTGGAAGTGCACCGCGCCCAGGTACTTGCCGGTCGGGGTCTCGTTCGGCGGCCGGCAGACGTACACCTGGGCGGCCAGCGCGGGCTTGTGGTCGCGGATCCGGATCCGGGCCAGCGCCTCGGCGACCGTCGCGTCCGGCTCCAGGACGATCGGCTCGGTGGTCATCAGACCGCCGGCGGTGTCCTCCTCGTAGGAGAGCAGCCGGCGGACCGGCTCGGCCTCCTCCGGCTCCATCAGGCCGAGCAGCCGCTCGGCCTCGTCGCCGGGCAGTTCGGAGAGCAGGTCGGCGGCGTCGTCCGGGTCCATCGCCTCCAGGACGTCGGCCGCCCGCTCCCCCTGGAGCTTGCCGATGATCTCGACCTGGTCGTCCTCGGGCAGCTCCTCCAGGACGTCCGCGAGCCGCTCGTCCGGCAGCGCGGCGGCCACCTCGGCGCGGCGCTTGGCCGACAGGTGGTGCATCACGCTGGCGAGGTCGGCCGGGCGCAGCTGCTCGAAGGTGGCGAGCAGGTTGGCCGCGCCCTGGTCCTGCTCGGGCAGCGCGAAGCCGGTGACGTCCTGCCAGTCCAGGGTGAGCCGCTCGCCCTTGCCCTTGCGCAGCCGGGTGGCCCGGCCGACCTGGACGAAGACCTTGCTGACCTCCCACTCGCGCAGCCGGGTCTGCACCATGCCGACGTCCAGCACGGTGACGTCCTCGGCGGTCTTGGACCAGGTGACGGTGCGGTCCAGCAGCTCGGCCAGCACCAGGGTCTCGGACGGGCGCTGCTCGAACCGGCGCAGGTTGATCAGGCCGGTGGTGAGCACCTGGCCGGACTCCAGGCTGGTCACCCTGGTCATCGGCAGGAAGATCCGGCGCCGGGCGACGACCTCGACCACCAGGCCGAGCACCAGCGGGGGGCGGCCGCCGAGGCGCAGTGAGACGACCACGTCGCGGACCCGCCCGACCTGGTCGCCGTTCGGGTCGAACACCGCGACGGCGGAGAGGTGGGAGATGAAGACCCGGCTTCCTGGCCCTGCCATGAACTCCCTCGACTCCCTCGACCCTGCCCGAGCGGTCCGACCTGCCCGGCGCCGTACGGTGTGCACCGGGGCGCACGTCCGGCCAAGGCTACCCGCGCCGCGTGCACCCGGCCCGGTGAGGCACGGTAGCGGGCCCAGGCGTCCTCGGCATGAACCTTTAACGGCGCTTGAACAGCAGTTTGGGCAGTCCGGCGGGGATCGGGCGGCGGGTGGTGGCCGGGGTGGGCATCGGCTCGGCGGCGTGCGAGCCGTCCGGCATGGCGCCCGGACGCTCGGTCAGCGCCCCGGCCGGGCGCAGCCGCAGCACCCGGCACTCGCGGGCCCAGCGCTCGGTGACGGTGTCCGTGTCGGGCGCGTTCAGCCGCTTGCCCTTGAGTTCCTCGACGGCGCCCCGCCAGGCCTCGCCGTTCGGCGCCAGCTCGACCACCTCGGCGGCCCAGCCGGTCAGCCGGCCGCCCTTGTCCTTGCTGCGCACGGTGATCACGGCACGGGCGCCCGGGGTCAGGCCGTGCAGGGGCTGCTCGCCGCCCCCGCCGACGACCACCACGGCGCCGTCGTGCCAGGCGTGCCACAGCGGGCGGGCCTGCGCCTCGCCGTCCGCGCGCACCCAGAGCAGTCCGGACTTCTTCGCGGCCTCCTCCAGCAGGGCCTGGTCGAGGAAGTCGTCGGCGACGGGGGCGGCGGAGTTGCGGTCCATGGCGGACAGCGTACGGGCTCGCCGCCCGCGCCCGCCCGGCCGGACGTCTCAGCCCCCGGGCGACAGTTCCATTGACGGCCCACGGGCCTTACCGTATGAGCGCCCCGCCCCCGCGACCAGCGAAGGAGCGCCGTGCCCGCCGCCCGGCCCGCGACCACCCCCGCCCCTGCCACCGCCGCCGACCAGCGGCCCGCGCACCCGCTCCCCACCGCCGACCTGCTGCTGCTCGCCGTCTCGATCGGCGGCATCTCCCTCTCCGGCCCGCTGATCTCCGCCACCGCCGCGCCCGCGCTGGCCATCGCCTTCTGGCGCAACGTCATGTCGGTCGGCGCCCTGGGCCCGTACGCGCTGCTGCGCCACCGCGCCGAGCTGCGCGGGATCGGCCGGCGGGCGCTGCTGCTCGCGGTCGCCGCCGGGGTGCTGCTCGCGGTGCACTTCGCGCTCTGGATGCCCAGCCTGCGGATGACCTCGGTGGCCTCCGCGACCGCCCTGGTCACCACCACCCCGCTGTGGACGATCCTGCTGATGCGGCTGTTCGGCGTCCGCGCGCCGAGGATGGTCTGGCTCGGGACGGTCGTCGCCTTCGCCGGCGTGCTGGTGCTGACCGGCGTCGACCTCTCGATGTCCCCGCGCGCCCTGCTCGGCGACGCCCTCGCGCTCGCCGCGGGCCTGGCCGCGGCCGGGTACATGCTGCTGGGCGCGGAGGTCCGCAGGACGGTCAGCACCACCGCGTACACGCTGGTCTGCTACGCGACCACGGCGGTCGGCCTGCTGGTGATCTGCCTGGCCACCGGCACGCGGCTGTCCGGCTGGTCGGCCGGGGCCTGGTGGCAGATCGTGCTGCTGATGGTCACCGCGCAGCTGCTCGGGCACTCGCTGAGCAACCGGGTGGTGCGCACCCTCGGCCCGTCGATCACCTCCACCGCGATCCTGCTGGAGACCCCGGGCGCGGCCCTGATCGCCGCGCTCTGGCTCGGCCAGTGGCCCCCGGCGGCGGCGTACCCGGCGGTGGTGCTGATCCTGCTCGGCCTGGTCCTGGTCGCCCGCGGCGGGCGGCGCTGACGCCCCCGCGGGGCCGGGGTCCGGGTGCGGGGCCCGGGACGGGGGCCCGGGGGTGCTACAGCCAGCCGTTGCGGCGGAAACCCCGGTACATCCCGACGCAGATCACCGCGATCGCGGTGAGCACCAGCGGATAGCCGTAGGCGTGGTGCAGTTCGGGCATGTAGTCGAAGTTCATGCCGTAGACGCCGGTGATCATGGTGGGCACCGCGAAGATCGCCGCCCAGGCGGTGATCTTGCGCATGTCCTCGTTCTGCGCCACCGACACCTGCGCCAGGTTGGCCTGGAGCAGCGAGTTCAGCAGTTCGTCGAACCCGTGCACCTGCTCGGTGACCCGGGCCAGGTGGTCGGCGACGTCCCGGAAGTACTTCTGGATGTCCGGGTCGACCAGGCCCTGCTGCGGCTCGGACAGCTGCTGCATCGGGCGCAGCAGCGGTGCCACCGCGCGCTTGAACTCCAGTACCTCGCGCTTGAGTTGGTAGACCCGGCCGACGTCCGCGGTGCGCGCGCCCTTGGCCGAGAAGACGCCGTACTCGATCTCGTCCACGTCGTTCTGCAGCCGCTCGGCGACCAGCAGGTAGTTGTCCACGACGTGGTCGGCGATCGCGTGCAGCACCGCGGCCGGGCCCTTGGCGAGCAGGCCGGCCTCGTCCGCGTCCGCCTCCAGCCGGTGCCGCAGCTCCTGCAGCGAGCCGTGGCCGCCGTGCCGGACGGTGATCACGAAGTCCCGGCCGGCGAAGACCATCAGCTCGCCGGTCTCCACCACCTCGCTGGTGGGCGTGAGTTGGTCGTGCTCGACGTAGCGGATGGTCTTGAAGACGGCGAACAGCACGTCGTCGTAGCGCTCCACCTTGGGCCGCTGGTGGGCGTGCACCGCGTCCTCCACCGCGAGCGGGTGCAGGCCGAACCGCTGGGCGATCCCCTCGAACTCGGCGCCGGTCGGCTCGTGCAGCCCGATCCAGCTGAACGACCCTGCGGTGTCCGGGAATTGGTGCGCGGCCTTGACCCGGCGGGCGGCCTCGCGGGGGCTGCAGGTCACGCCGTTGCGCCGGCCGTGCTGGTAGACCGCGCAGTCCACGACCGCCGAGCCGGCGCCCTCGGGCACGGCGTCGTACGGCCCGACGGCGCCCCGGCGGCGGTTGGTGCGGACGGCGGCGCGCAGGCTGTTGATCATCGACATGACAGGCTCCCTGGGGCAGGAGCCGTCGCACGGTGGCGCGGAGGGGGCGCGGAAGGGCCGTGGTGCGACGGCGAGGAACACCGGTGAAGGGGACGAGGGGTGCTCTCCCGGCCGGTCCGTCCGCCGCCGACCCGCGCCCGGGCCACTAGGGCTCGGTCAGCCGCTGAGGCCTGCGGGGCGGGAAGTGCGGGGAAGTCGGGGCCGGGCAGAGCTGCCGGTACTGCATGGTCGGCCGGTATCCACCGCAACCACCTCCTTCGCTCGCCGCCCCGGGACCTGCGATCCCGGTGGCCAGTCGCTCACCCTAACATCTGACCGGGCATCGGTGCCCCGGGGTTTCCCCGGCCTTCGCCCGTACGCCCCCGCGCGGACGCCGGGGCGGCCCGGGTTACGCTCACCGGCATGGCGCACGACTTCCCGTCCTTCGGCGACCCCCACGGCGGCAGCTCCCCGGACCTCACCCGGGAGGCGGTGCTGGCGGCCGTCGAGGCCCGGCTGATCTCCACCTTCGGCGAGCCGAGCGGCCGCGCCGCCGTCACCTTCCTGGGCACCGACCGGATCGAGGTGCTGCGCTTCGGCCCGGACGCCGACGGCCTGGTCCGCTACGCGACGCTCGGAATGGCGGCCGCCCCGATGGCCGACCCGACCCAGCCGGTCGCCGACCAGCTGCGCGGACCGCGCGCCGAACTGGTGCTGACGGTGCGCGGCGGGCGCGACGGCGTGCTGCGCAGCCTCGCCACCTTCGCCGCGACGCCGCAGGTCGAGGGCCTGGTGGTGGCCCCGGGCGGCTCGCTGGACCTCGGCGCCCCGCTCTGGGAGGACGCCCCGTTCACCTCGGTGCTGGCCGCCGAGCCGGGCGGGCTGGTCGAGGACCTGGAACTGGCCGAGCCCGCCGAGCCGGTGCGCTTCCTGCCGCTGCTGCCGATGACGCCCAACGAGGCGGGCTGGAAGCGGGTGCACGGCGCGGCCGCGCTCCAGGAGCGCTGGCTGGACCAGGGCACCGACCTGCGCGACCCGCGGCGGCGCGGCGTCAAGCTCGACTGACCCCCGATGACTCCCGGTCAGGACCGGGGCCCGGTCCAGGACCGGCGCCGGGCCGGATCCTGACCGGCGCCGGCCCCCGGCCCGAAGGGCGCACGGGCGGCCCGCCCGCCCCACCGCGCCCCGGTGCGCCGGAGCGCGGCCCCGCCCGCCGTCAGCGCTCGATCGGCTTCGCCCCGGTGGCCTGGGCCAGCAGGGCCTCGTACACCCCGGGGTCGGTGGTGTGCTCGCCGAGCCGGACGGTCTTGCGGCTGCCGTGGTAGTCGCTGGAGCCGGTGACCAGCAGGCCGAGGTCGCCGGCCAGGCCGCGCAGCCGCTGCCTGGTCTCCTCGTCGTGGTCGGTGTGGTCGACCTCCAGCCCGGCCAGTCCGGCGGCCGCGAGGTCGGCGATCACCCCGTCCGGGACGGTCCGGCCGCGCTTGACCGCGCCGGGGTGGGCGAACACCGGCACCCCGCCGGCCGCCCGGACCAGCCGGACCGCCCGCACCGGGTCGGTCTCGTGCTTGCGGACGTCCGCCCGGCCGCCGTTGGCCAGCCACTGCGGGGTGAAGGCGTCCGAGACGGTGGCCACCACGCCCGCCTCGACCAGCGCGCTGGCGATGTGCGGCCGCCCGACCGAACCGGCCCCGGCGATCCGCTGCACCTGCTCCCAGCTGATGTCCGCGCCGAGCTCCCGGCAGCGCTCGACGACCGCCCGGCCGCGCCGGAACCGGTCGGTGCGCACCAGCTCGCGCTCGGCCGCGAACTCCGGCTCCTCGGGGTCGAACAGGTAGGCCAGCAGGTGCATGCTGACGCCGTCCACCACACAGGACAGTTCGGCGCCGGGGACGACGGTCAGCCGGGTGCCGTCCGGCAGCGCCTGCACGGCGGCGGCGGCCCCGGCGTGCCCGGCGACGGTGTCGTGGTCGGTGAGCGCGACCACGTCGAGGCCGGCCGCGACCGCCGCCGCGACCAGCTCGGCCGGGCTGTCGGTGCCGTCGGAGGCGTTGCTGTGGGCGTGCAGGTCGATGCGCACGGGGCGGACTCCTCAGGCTGGTGGGTGCCGCCCAGGATAGGCCGTCCGGTCCGCCGTCAGCCCAGCAGCCGGGGGGAGAGCGCCCCGCAGGGCAGCAGGTCCAGTTCGGCGCCGGCCTCGCGCAGGTCGGTGAGCACCAGCTCGTCGTACATCACCAGCGCGGACTGCTCGGGCCAGGCGATCGCCCAGAGCCAGAGCCCGCGGGCCTCGCCGACGAACACCGCGCGGTCGGGCGGGGCGTCCGGGACGTGGAACATCGGGGTGGGCCGCCCGGCGGCCATCAGCTTGGCGTCGGCGGGCTTGTAGAGGCCGACCGAGTCGCCCGGGTCGGGGCCGGGCAGTCCGGCGTAGCGGGCGCCGAGCCCGACGCCCAGTTCCTCGGCGACCAGCACCAGTTCGCCGAAGCCGCCGAGCGGGGCGGGCCCGGAGCAGGCGACGGCGGTGGCCCGGGCGCCCGAGACGTCGTCGCCGACGTGGGCGATGCCGGTGTAGAGCCAGCCGACCGGGAGCGGCCAGGGCAGCCAGACGGGGACCTGGGAACGGGCGACGGCGACGCCCAGGGCTTCCACGCTCGGGGGCAGTACGGGCTGCATCGGGTGCACGGCTCCGTGCCGGTCGCACTGCCAGGTGTCCGAAAAAAGACCGGGGGCGCGGACCCGACCGGCGCACCTCGGACAGCTTGGCTCGCCCCTCATAGCCGACAACGCTCCTCCCTCCGGACCGCCGCGTCAAGGACGATCACCCGTACGGACGGCCCGGCGGCACCCTGTCGGTGCTGGACGCCCGGCCGGCGCGGGTGGCTTGCGGCGCGGGCGGTTCCCGTTGGGGGATGTCCCGTCGCGGGCGGCGGCAAACGTTCCGGGGGCGGGGGCGGGGCCGAGTCAGGGCCGGGGCCGGTCCGTTCCGGGGCCGGACGCACTGACGCCCCGTCAACGGCGATCGCGGTGACGGGGCGTCAGTCGGGTATCGGTACGTCCGGATCGGACGGTCCCGGCTCGTCGGCGGCGGGTGAGGTCTCCCGGTCGGAGGCGCCGCGCTGGGTCAGACGGTCGGGCACGGGCGGATGAGCAGGCGCTCGCCGGTGCGGGCGGCGTCCTGGACGAGCTCGCGGACGGTCTCGGCGTCGGCGATCACGCGGTCGGTCGCGGAGCCGTTGGCGTCGTCCAGTCGGAGGATCTCGAAGCGCATGGGCTTGGTCATGGGCGTCTCCTTTTCGAGCCCCGCGGGGCGGGGCGGTTGCGGCTGAGTCGGTATCAGCCCTTTCGGGGTCCTGCGGATCCGGCGCTGCGGCCGGACCACGCGGGTCGTACGTGTGGCGGTCTGCTGCGGCAAGGGCTCCCCCTGGGCTTGCCTGGTGCGTCCAGTCCCTCGTGAACCACGGTGTCGTGGCGGTGCTACCGGGCCGTTGCCCGTCCGTAACGTCCGGGTTTCGGCTGAAAGGCACCCTGTGGATGTCGCCGATGATTCCCGGACAGAATCAAAGATTACCGTAACTAACGACTTTTGTCCTGTGCCGTGCCCGGTCGAACCTCCGGAAGTGGTACAGACCACGCCGGGGAGCGGGTCGGTCGGGGGCCGGGCTCAGGCCCAGAACGCGGCCAGCGCCTCGGCCGTGGCGGCCGGCCGCTCGGCGTTGGGGGAGTGGGCCGCGCCCGCGACGACCACCCGGCGGGCGCCCAGCCGCCGCGCCATCGCGCCCTGCTCCGGTACCGGCCAGGCGTAGTCCTGCTCCCCGGACACCACCAGCACCGGCAGCGTCCCGGCCGCCACCGCGGCCAGCTCGTCCACCCGGTCCGGCGCGGCGACCAGGTGCGCGCCGGTGACGGCCAGCGACCGCGGCACGTTGGCCACCCAGCGGCGGCGCAGGAACTCCGCGACCCCCGGCGCCAGGGCGGGCCTCGGCTCCCCGCCGCTCTCGTCCATCTGCCGCATGACCTGCCAGATCTCCTCCAGGCCCATGACCGGCAGGACGTCCAGCAGCATCCTGGTCCGGGCCGCCTCGGCCGGGTCGATCGCGCCCGGCCCGGTGGCCATCAGGGTCAGCGAACGCCACGGCAGCGGGCCCTCCCCGGCGGCCGCGAGCACCGCCTCCCGGACCACCTGGCCGCCGAAGGAGTGCCCCAGCAGGTGCACCGGCCCGCCCTCCGCGGCCAGCACCCCGGTCAGCGCCCGGACGTCGGCGCCCAGCGCGGCCACGGCGTACGCCGCCCCGTCGTCCGGCCCGCCGGTCTCGTACTGACCCCGCTGGTCCACGGCCGTCACCCGGTACCCGGCGGCCGCGAGCGGCGCGAGCAGCGCGATGAAGTCCTCCTTGCTGCCGGTGAACCCCGGCACCAGCAGCGCCGAGCCGCGCACCGGGCCGTCCGGCTCCGCGCGCAGCGCCGCGAACTCCCCGCGCCCGGTCGGCACGCGCTCCGCCCGGGCGCAGCGGGGCAGGTCCAGGAACGGCGGAGTACTCATGGGCGGGTTCCCTCCCGGGGCAGGCGACGCCCCGAGCCTATGCCGTCCCGGCACCCCCTCCCACCAGGACGGGGACGCCCGGGAACGCCCGAGGGGGCGGTGCGGGTCAGCCCTCCGGAGTGGCCTCCGGGGCGACCGCGGCCTTGCGGGCGCGGGTGCGCTTGCGCGGCGCGGGCGCCTCCTCGGCCGGGGCGGTCTCGGCGGCCGGGGCCTCCGGGGCGGTCTCGGCGACGGCCTTGGGCTTGCGGGTCCGGGTGCGGGCCGGCTTCTTCTCGGCCGGGGCCTCGGCCGGAGCCTCGGTGACGGCGGCGGCCTCGACGGTCTCCGCGACCTCGGCCGCCTCGACCTTGGGCTTGCGGGTCCGGGTGCGGGCCGGCTTCTTCTCCGCCGGGGCCTCGGCCGGAGCCTCGGCGACGGCGGCGGCCTCGACGGTCTCCGCGACCTCGGCGACCTCGGCCTTGGGCTTGCGGGTCCGGGTGCGGGCCGGCTTCTTCTCCGCCGGGGCCTCGGCCGGAGCCTCGGCGACGGCGGCGGCCTCCACGACCTCGACGGCCTCGGCGACCTCGGCCGCCTCGGCCTTGGGCTTGCGGGTCCGGGTCCGGCGCGGCTTCTCCTCGGCCACCGGGGCCTCCGGGGCCACCGGCTCGGCCGCGACCACGGCGGCCTCGACCACCGCGGCCGCCTCGGCGACGACCTCGGCGGCGGCCACCGGGGTGACCTCGCCCGAGGCGGCGCCACCGCGCGAACGGCGGCGGCGACGGCGCGGCGCGGTCTCGCCCTCGGCACCCTCGACGGCCGGAGCCGCCTCGGTCACCGCCGCGGCGACGGCCGCCTCGCCCTCGCCGAGCTCCGAACCGCGGCGGGTGCGGCGGCGCTCACGGGTGCGGCGCGGCTTCTCCTCCGCCGCCGGGGCCTCGACGGCCGGGCGGCCCGAGCCGGCCCGCCCGCCGCGGGCAGCGCCGCGACCGGGGCGGGCGCCGCGCCCGCCGGTCTCGCCGAGGTCCTCGATCTCCTCCGCGCCGAGCCCGGCCCGGGTGCGCTCCGAACGCGGCAGCACACCCTTGGTGCCCGGCGCGATCTTCAGCAGCTCGTACAGGTGCGGCGAGGTGGAGTAGGTCTCCTCCGGCTCGTTGAACGGCAGGTCCAGCGCCTTGTTGATCAGCTGCCAGCGCGGGATGTCGTCCCAGTCGACCAGGGTGACGGCCGTACCGGAGGCGCCGGCCCGGCCGGTGCGGCCGATCCGGTGCAGGTAGGTCTTCTCGTCGTCGGTGCACTGGTAGTTGATGACGTGGGTGACGCCCTCGACGTCGATGCCGCGGGCGGCCACGTCGGTGCAGACCAGCACGTCGACCTTGCCGTTGCGGAAGGCGCGCAGCGCCTGCTCGCGGGCGCCCTGGCCGAGGTCGCCGTGGACGGCGCCGGCCGCGAAGCCGCGCTGGGTCAGCTGGTCGGAGACGTCGGCGGCGGTGCGCTTGGTGCGGCAGAAGATCATCGCCAGTCCGCGGCCGTCGGCCTGGAGGATGCGCGAGACCATCTCGACCTTGTCGAGCGAGTGGGCACGGAAGATGTGCTGCTCGATGTTGGCGACGGTGGCGCCGGTGTCGTCCGGGGCGGCGGCCCGGATGTGGGTCGGCTGGCTCATGTACCGGCGGGCGAGGTTGATGACCTGGCCCGGCATGGTGGCCGAGAACAGCAGGGTCTGCCGCTTGGCCGGCAGCATGGTGATGATCTTCTCGACGTCGGGCAGGAAGCCCAGGTCGAGCATCTCGTCGGCCTCGTCCAGGACCAGCGCGCGGACCTTGGACAGGTTCAGCTTCTTCTGGCCGGCCAGGTCCAGCAGTCGGCCCGGGGTGCCGACCACGATGTCGACGCCCTTGTTGAGCGCCTCGACCTGCGGCTCGTACGCCCGGCCGCCGTAGACCGCGAGCACGCGGACGTTGCGGACCTTGCCGGCGGTCTGCAGGTCGTTGGTGACCTGGGTGCAGAGCTCGCGGGTCGGGACGACGATCAGCGCCTGCGGGAAGTCCGAGAGCTGGTCCTCGGTGGCCCGGCCGGCGTCCACGTCGGCGCGCACCACGGCGCGCTCGATCAGCGGCAGGCCGAAGCCGAGGGTCTTGCCGGTGCCGGTCTTGGCCTGGCCGATGACGTCGTGGCCGGTCAGCGCGACCGGGAGGGTCATCTCCTGGATGGGGAAGGGGTGGACGATGCCGACGGACTCGAGGGCCTCGGCGGTCTCCGGGAGGATCCCCAGGTCCCGGAACGTCGTCTTGATGGGTTCAGCGGTGGTGGACAGGGTGCTGCCTCTTCCGTTTTCGGAGGGGCCGAGAGCGAGCGGCGGGCGGGCAGCCGCGCGGCTGTGTACGGGCCTGGCGGCCCCGAGTACAGCTGAGCGGACGCACTACCGCGCCGGTCCCTGCGGCCGGCCGGTGCGCGCGGCCCGTTGGCGGGGCGCGTCGCCGGCGGCGTCGGGGAGAGTTCCCGTGAGGGACCTGCGCGGGACCTCCGCCAGGTGGGCGTGGTCTCGGCGGCCCTCGCTCGGCCACTGATGCGGTGCCAAGGCTTGAAGTCCAAGCCATGGTCGGAGCCGATCGGCTCTCCGACCGGGCATCCGCGTACGTGAGTACCCGTGCCTCCGGTGCGGACACGTCCGGGGGACGCGCTGCCGCTACGGAGCGGGCTCGTGCGGGCCACCGAGACGGCGGTGGCACCGTGCGAGCACGACGGGGCTCCGTACCACCATACAGTCAGGCGACGACTCGAACACGTGATGCGTCTGACACCGACCCCGCCGACGGGGGCGCCGGGAGCCGATCCGGCAGGTCACCGGGGTGCGTCCGGTGGTGGGGCGCGGGCGGGGGCGGGACTAAGGTGGCGGGTCATGGAGACCCATGGTGAGACGCAGGACGGCGCGCCCGGCTCGATCGGCGACTGGGCCACGTGCTCGGCCGAACCGGGCTACCGCGCGGCGGTGCTCGACCTGCTCGGCGCGCTCGCGTACGGCGAGCTGAGCGCCTTCGAGCGGCTCGCCGAGGACGCCAAGCTGGCGCCCGGCCTCGCCGACAAGGCGGCCCTGGCCCGGATGGCCTCCGCCGAGTTCCAGCACTACCAGCGGCTGCACGACCGGCTCGCCGAGATCGGCGCCGACCCGCAGGAGGCGATGCGCCCCTTCGTCGAGCCGCTGGAGCTGTTCCACCGGATGACGGCGCCCTCGGACTGGCTGGAGGGCCTGGTCAAGGCCTACGTCGGCGACGCCATCGCCACCGACTTCTACCGCGAGGTGGCCGTTCGGCTGGACGACGACACCCGCGACCTGGTCCTCAGCGTCATGTCCGACACCGGCCACGGACAGTTCGCGGTCGACAAGGTCCGCCAGGCCATCGAGGCCGACCCGCGGGCCGGCGGCCGGCTCGCCCTGTGGGGCCGGCGGCTGATGGGCGAGGCGCTCAGCCAGGCCCAGCGGGTCGTCGCCGAGCGGGACGCGCTCTCCAACCTGCTGGTCGGCGGCGTCCAGGTGCAGGGCTTCGACCTGGTCGAGGTCGGCAAGATGTTCAACCGGATCACCGAGGCGCACACCCGGCGGATGGCCGCCCTCGGCCTGGCCTCGTAACGGGCCCCGTCACGGGCCCCGTCGTGCGCCCCGCCACGGGCCTCAGGCCGGCCGGTGCCGCCGCGGCGCGCGGTGGGCGCCGGCCCGGTGCGGGTGGTGCCGGTGCGCCGGGGCCCGCCCGGCGGCGAGGTCCGGCCGGGCCAGCAGCGAGGTGACCACCCCCGCGGCCAGCGCCGAGAACACCACCGCGGCCACCGGCAGGCGACCGTCCAGGCAGAAGTGCGCGACCACCCCGCCGAGCAGCGCCGAGGCCAGGGCCGTCCCCACCACCAGCGGGCGGGGGGCCCGGTAGTACCCCGGCAGGCCCAGCAGCGCGGCCGCGGCCGCGGCCAGGCCGACCAGCACGAAGACGAGCGATTCGACCAGCACGGCGGCCTCCCCGGGGGAACGGGCGTGCGGCACCGGTGCCGCACCTGTCGCCGTACCCAGGCCGACCTGCCCGTACACGCGACGGTGCCCCGTTCCCTCGGGAGGGAACGGGGCACCGGACGGACCTGCTCGGCGGCGGCTCAGGTGGTGCCGAAGCCCACCTTGCGGGCCGCCGACTCGCCGATCTCCACGTACGCCAGGCGCTCGGCCGGGACGATGACGCGACGGCCGTGCTCATCGGTGAGCGAGAAGAGCTTGGTGGAGCCCTCCAGCGCCTTCGCGACCGCGCTCTCGACCTCATCGGCAGTCTGCGAGCTCTCGATCACGATTTCGCGCGGCGCGTTCTGCACGCCGATCTTGACCTCCACGGCTTCCGTCCCTCCGGTTCTGCAGTCTCCACGCGCGGCGACGGACCGCCTGGGACAAGCGATCACGGCGACCGCGCCGTACGGCTTCACCATAGAGCACCCGATCACCGCCCAGGCGAAGGTCAGCGGATCGTCACTGCTGGGCGGAGCCCTCCGGCGCGAGGTCGCCCGGGTGCATCGGGAAGCCCTTGAGCCCCCGCCACGCCAGGCTGGCGACCAGCCGCACCGCCTCGTCGCGCGGGATGTCCAGACCCTGCGACAGCCAGTACCGGGCGGTGATCTGGGCCAGGCCGCAGACCCCGGCCGCCAGCAGCTTGGACTCCGCCTCCGGCAGGTCGGTGTCCTCCTGGATCACCTGGCTGACCAGCGTCGCGCTCGCCTCGGAGGCCCGCTCCACCCGCTCGCGCACGGCCGGCTCGTTGGTCAGGTCCGACTCGAAGACCAGCCGGAACGCGCCGGACTCGCTGGAGACGTAGTTGAAGTACGCCTCCATCGTCGCGGCCACCCGCAGCTTGTTGTCGGTGGTGGTGCCCAGCGCGTCCCGGGTCGACTCGACCAGGGCGTCGCAGTGCTTGTCCAGCAGCGCCAGGTAGAGGTCCAGCTTCCCGGGGAAGTGCTGGTAGAGCACCGGCTTGCTCACCCCGGCACGGTCGGCGATGTCGTCCATGGCGGCCGCGTGGTAACCCTGGGCGACGAACACCTCCTGGGCGGCACCGAGCAGTTGTTCACGGCGGGCGCTTCGCGGCAGGCGGGCACCGCGCGGGCGCTCCTGCGCCTCCTGGATGGCCGTCACGGCGCTCCTCACTTCGGGGTTCTTCGGGGCTGGCAAGAGGGCCGAGTCTACTTTTCGGTAACCGCGCCCGCCCCTGGCGAAGGCGAGAAAAGCAGTCCGGCCGCTTGTCAGGAGCCCACAATACGGCGCTGACCTCGGCGTCGGCAGTGGTGCGACGAGGGATGGGGCGGGCGAGGGGACGGGCGGACGGGACGGGGGCCGGGAAGGCCGGACCACCCCCGCCGCCCCCGACCGGCCCTCACTACCATCGTCCACCATGAGCAGCGCTGAGCAGCAGGTACGTACGGTCGAGGTCCCCGGCGCGGTGCTCGCGGTGCACCGGCCCGCCGGAGCGGGCGGCACCGACGGCCGCGAGCCCGGACTCTTCGTGCACGGCCTGGGCGGCTCGGCCGGCAACTGGAGCGCGCTGATGGACCGGCTCTCCGGCCTCGTCGACGGCGAGGCCCTCGACCTGCCCGGCTTCGGCCGCTCCGGCCCGCCCGCCGACGGCAACCTCAGCCTCTCCGGCCACGTCCGCGCCGTCATCGGCTACCTGGAGGCCGCCGGCCGCGGCCCCGTCCACCTCTTCGGCAACTCGCTCGGCGGCGCCGTCTCCGTCCGGCTCGCCGCGCTGCGCCCCGACCTGGTCCGCAGCCTCACCCTCGTCTCGCCCGCGCTGCCCGAACTGCCCCCGCAGCGCTCCGCCTGGCCCACCGGCCTGCTCGCCCTGCCCGGACTGCCCGCCCTGCTGCGCCGGCTGCCGGCCGGGCGGCGCGACGCCGAGGCGGCCACCGAGGACCTGCTGCGCCTGGTCTACGGCGACCCGGCCGGCCTGAGCCCCACCGCCCGCGCCGAGGCGGTGGCCGAGTACCGGCACCGGCTGGCGCAGCCGCACGCGATGCCGGCCCTGATCGGCTCGGCCCGCGGCATCGTCTCCGCCTACACCGAGCGCGGCGACCAGGCGCTGTGGCGGCAGGCCGAGCAGGTCGCGGCGCCGGTGCTGCTGGTGTACGGGCTGCGCGACAGGCTGGTCGCCTACCGCTCCGCCCGGCGGGCCTGCGCGGCCTTCGCCGACGCCCGGCTGCTGGTGCTGCCCGAGTCCGGGCACGTGGCGATGATGGAGCACCCCGACGCGGTCGCCCGGGCCGTGCGCGAGCTGATCGCGGACACCGCCCGCTGAGCGGCGGGCGGGGCCGGAGCGGCACCGGAGCGGTACCGCCCCGGCGCCGGAGCGGCGTATAGCGCCCGCTAACGGCCCGGTCCCGGGCGAGGTCACGGCAGTTCACTCGTTCAGGTGGCAGCCAGGCATGTGACCGATGGATCGCCCCGGGCCGGTCCTACCTTTCTGCTGCCGGACCGAACAGGTGTGGGGGAGGACCGCTGACGCCGGAGCACGCGGCGCACGGCCCGAGCAAGCGTCCCGGCGTACGGCCCCGCGGCTCCCGTGGCCCCCGCCCAGGGGGCGTCCCAGGGGTGCGGGGGGCGGTCGGCCCTGACCGGGGCTGCCGTCACCGCCCCCGTCCCGAGGCAGAAGGAGGACTCCCGTGCGCGTCGCGCTGCTCACCGAGGGTGCCCGTCCGCATCCCGACCGTGGTGCCGGGGCCTGGTGCGAGCGGCTGGCCGAGGGCCTGCCGGAGCACGAGTTCGAGCGGTACCTGCTCACCGGCCCGGACGACCCCGGCGCCCGGCGCCCGCCCGCCCGGCCCGGCACCCACCACCTCGTGCTGTGGGGCCGCCGGCCGCGCGGCCGCGCCCCCGGGGCGCTGCGCAGACGCCAGTACGCCCGGGCGTACGAGGACCTGGTGCGGGCACTGGTGCTGCCCGGGGAGCGGGCCGGCTTCGGGGCCGGGCTGTACCGGCTGGCGGCGTCGGCCCGGGAGGACGAGGGCACCCTGCCCGCCTTCCTCGCCTCCGCCCACGCCCGCCGGGTGCTGGAGCGGACCTGGCGGCTGCCCGGCGCGGACACCTCGGCCGGACAGCCGCTGGTCCGCGACGTGCTGGTCGCCGCGGACCTGCTGGAGCAGTGCCTGCGCCCGCTCTCCGCGCCCTGGTACGGCACCGGGCCCGGCGGCCTCGGCGCCGTCGACCTGTGCCACGTGGTCGGCGGCGGCCCGGCCGCGCTCCCCGCCCTGGTCGCCCGGCAGCTGCACGGCGTGCCCTTCGTGGTCACCGAGCACGGCCTGCACCTGCGCGAGCAGTACCTGGGTTACCCGCCCCGAGCCGAAGGGCGCGCCGGTGCCGAAAGCGAGGAGCGACAAGCGAGGGACGAGCGCCGGAGCGACGACCGTCGGCACCGGGTCCGAGCGCCCGGAGGCGAGCGGGCGAGTCACGCGGCGCCGTACCGATGGCCGGTCCGGGCGCTGCTGCTGTCCTTCTTCCGGGCGCTCACCGAGGAGACCTACCGGCAGGCCGCGATACTCACCCCGGGCAGCGCCCACGACCAGCAGTGGCAGCGCCGCTGCGGGGCCGATCCGGCGCGCACCCGGGTCGTCCACGAGGGCACCCCGGCGGTGGACCGCCCGGCGGCCGGGCCCGAGCCCGAGCGGCCCACCCTGGTCTGGGCGGGCCCGCTGGAGCCGGGGCGGGACACCGAACTGGTGCTGCACGCCTTCGCCCGGGTCCGCGCCGAACTGCCGGCGGCCCGCCTGGTGCTGCACGGCGAGGAGGCCGCCCCCGGCTACCGGGCGCACTGCGCGGCCGTCGCCGAACGGCTCGGGGTGACCGCGGCGGTGGAGTTCGCCGGCCGGCCCGGCTCGCTCGCCGAGGCCTGGCAGGGCGGCACGGTGGCGGTCTTCTCCGCGCTCTCCCAGCGCAGCCCCCGGCTGCTCGTCGACGCCATGCTCAGCGGCCGCGCGGTGGTCTCCACCGACGTCGGGGTGGCCCGCGAGGTGGTCGGCCCGACCGGGCTGCTGGTGCCCGCCCGCGACCCCCGGGCCCTGGCCGGGGCCTGCCTGGCACTGCTGCGCGACGAGGAGCGGCGCTCCCGGCTCGGCCTGGCGGGGCGGCTGCGGGCGCAGGAACGCTTCGCCGTCGAGCCGGTGACCGGCGCCTTCCGGGAGATCTACCTGGAACTGGTCTCGCAGTACCCCGCCTTCCCCGAGGGCGGCGGGGCGGGCCACGGCGGCCGGGCACCGCGCCCGTTCGCGCGCCCCGCCGAGTACTGGCTCAACGACGGCCCGGCCGGCGGCCGCGACGAGGAGGCGGACGGGGCGCCCGCGCCGCGCCGCCGGGCCGGGCAGGCCGGGCAGCTCGCCGCCCTGGCGGTGCGCACGGTGCGCACCGACCCGACCCGCCCCGACCCGGCCCGCCCCGCCGGCCCCGCCCTCGCGGAGGCCGTCTGATGTCCGGCCCCGTGGCCAGCGCCGACCCGGTGCGCGAGCTGATGGCCGAGCACCGGGACCTGTGCGAGCGCGCCGTCGACCCGCTGGAGATCGCCGCCGGGCTGGAGGAGGCCGGGCTCGGCCCGGACGCCGCGGCGCGCTGCCGGCACGCCGACCTGTTCTCGCTGGCCGAGGAGCTGTACGCCCGGGTGCCCCGACGGCCGTCGCCGCCCGAGCCGCCCGAACCGCGCCGCTGCGCGGCCGCGGCCCGGGCGGCGCTGACCGCCGCCGCGCTGGCCGCGCCGCCCTGCGC
>NZ_JBHZCN010000145.1:0-19347 GCF_042755465.1 Kitasatospora sp. NPDC059160
CCGCCGCGAACACCGGGAACGCCCCGTACAACCCACGCCCCATACCCGACCACTGACTACCCTGACCCGTGAACACGAACGCCGTACGACCACCGTCACGGGCAGAGCCGGTGACCGGCCCGGAGGAGCCGGAGGCATCCGTACCGGTCGCCAACGCCCGGAGGCCGTCCAGCAGTTCGGAGCGCTCCGAGCCCAGCACCACCGCCCGCCGCTCGAAAGCGGAGCGGGTGGAGACCAGGGCCCGGCCCAGCGTGCCCGGGTCCACGTCCGGGTGCCGCTCGGTGTAGGCCAGCAGTCGTGCGGCCTGGGCGCGCAACGCCGCGTCGGTGCGCGCCGACACCGGCCAGGCCACCACCCCCGACGGCTCCACCACCTCCTCCGAAGGCAGCGCGACCTCCGGCGCCTGCTCCAGGATCACGTGCGCGTTCGTCCCACTGATCCCGAAGGACGACACCCCCGCCCGACGCGCACGACCCACCTCCGGCCACTCCCGCGCCCCGGCCAGCAGTTCCACCCCACCCGAAGCCCAGTCCACCAACGGCGACGGCTCCCCCGCATACAACGACCCCGGCAACACCCCCTCCGCCAGAGCCCGCACCATCTTGATCACACCACCCACACCCGCAGCCGCCTGCGCATGCCCGATGTTCGACTTCAACGACCCCAACCACAACGGCCGCTCAACAGAACGGTCCTGGCCATAGGTCGCCAGCAACGCCTGCGCCTCGATCGGATCCCCGAGCCGCGTCCCCGTCCCATGCGCCTCCACCACATCCACATCCGTCGTGCCCAACCCCGCAGCCGACAACGCCGCCCGGATCACCCGCTCCTGCGAAGGCCCGTTCGGCGCCGTCAAACCGTTCGACGCACCGTCCTGATTCACCGCCGAACCCCGCACCACCGCCAACACCCGATGCCCGTGACGCACCGCATCCGACAAACGCTCCACCACCAGCACCCCCACCCCCTCACTCCACCCCGTCCCGTCCGCACCCGCCGCGAACGACCGGCACCGACCGTCCACCGACAACCCCCGCTGCCGACTGAACTCCACGAACATGCCGGGGCTCGACATCACCGTCACGCCACCGGCGAGGGCCAGGTCGCAGTCCCCGGTGCGCAGCGCGGCGGCAGCCTGGTGCAGTGCGACCAGCGAGGAGGAGCACGCGGTGTCCACCGTCACCGCCGGACCCTCCAGCCCGAAGGCGTACGCGACCCGGCCGGAGATCACGCTGGTCGTGCTGCCGGTGAGCACGAAGCCGTCCGCACCGTCGGAGCCTTCGGAGAGGCGCGGACCGTACTCCATCGCGGTGGCGCCGACGTAGACGCCGGTGCGGCTGCCGCGCAGGTCGGCCGGGTCGATCCCGGCCGACTCCAGCGCCTCCCAGGACGACTCCAGCAGCAGCCGCTGCTGCGGGTCCATCGCCGCCGCCTCACGCGGCGAGATCCCGAAGAACTCCGCGTCGAACCCGCCCGCGCCGGTGAGGAATCCGCCGTGCCGGGCGTAGCTGGTGCCCGGGTGGTCGGGGTCCGGGTCGTAGAGCGCGTCGAGGTCCCAGCCCCGGTCCGAGGGGAACGACGAGATCGCGTCCCGCCCCTCCACCACCAACCGCCACAACTCCTCCGGCGAACCCACCCCACCCGGATACCGGCACGCCATCCCCACGATCGCCACCGGCTCGTCCACCACCACCGCCCGCACCACCGACACCTCCCGCTCGTCACCGCGCAGGTGCCGGGCCAGGGCCTCCGGGGTCGGGTGGTCGTAGACGGCGGACGCGGACAGCGCGAGCCCGGTGGCGGCGGTCAGGCGGTCGGCCAGTTCGACGGCGCCCAGCGAGTCCAGGCCGAGGTCCTTGAAGGTCCGTCGGCCGTCCAGGGTGTGCGGGGTGGGGTGGCCCAGCACTACGGCGGCCTGGGCCCGGACGAGGTCCAGCAGCTCGCCGTCCGGCCGCCGCACCGGCGCCGCCGGAACGGGCTCGGGCGCGGCGGCGGGAACGGGCTCGGTGGCGCCGACGGGCTCGACGACGGGTACGGGCTCGCGCTCGACCGCCGCGCCCGGTCCGCCCGGGAGGGCGTCCGCCCCCGCCAGCCAGTACCGCTCCCGCTGGAACGCGTACGTCGGCAGCGCGACCGCCCGGGCCGCAGCAGCACCCGCACCCTCGCCCTCACCCTCACCCGCGCCCGGACCGAAGTACCGCGCCCAGTCGACCTCGCCGCCCCGGGCGTGCAGCAGCCCGACCGCGCCGAGCACACTCGCCGGCTCCGGCCGCCCCCGCCGCAGCAGCGCGGCGCCCGCGACCTCGGCGCCCGGCCCGTCGGCCGCCGCCGTGGACCGGGCGAGCGCGGTGAGCACCGCGTCCGGGCCGAGTTCGAGGTGGGTGCGCACGCCGAGGCCGTGCAGGGCGCGCACCGCGTCGGCGAAGCGGACGGCCTCACGGGCGTGCCGCACCCAGTGCTCGGGGTCGGCCAGGGTGTCCGCCCCGACCGGGCGGCCGGTGAGGGTGGAGACCAGCGGCAGCCGGGGCGGCGCGTACGTCAGCCCGGCGGCGACCGCGCGGAACCGCTCCAGCGCCGGGTCCATCAGCGGGGAGTGGAAGGCATGACTGACCCGCAGTCGGCGGGTGCGCCGCCCCAGCGCGGCGAGCTCGGCGGCCACCGCGAGGACGGCCGCTTCGGCCCCGGACAGGACGACGGCGCGCGGGCCGTTGACCGCGGCGATGCCCACCTCGCCCTCCCGGCCGGACAGCCGGTCCAGCACCTCCTCCTCGGCGGCCTCCACCGCCACCATCGCACCGCCCGTGGGCAGTTCGGCCATCAGCCGGCCCCGGGCGGTGATCAGGACGGCGGCGTCGGCCAGGGTGAGCACCCCGGCGGCGTGGGCGGCGGCGATCTCGCCGATGGAGTGCCCGGCCACGGCGTCCGGGGTCACCCCCCAGGAGCGCAGCAGGGCGTGCAGCGCGTTGCCGAGCGCGAACAGCGCCGGCTGGGTGTACTCGGTGCGGTCCAGCAACTCGCCCTCGGGGCTTCCGGGTTCGGCGAACAGGAGGCTGCCGAGCGGCCGGTCGAGGTGCGGGTCGAGGGCGGCCAGGGTCTCGTCCAGTGCGGCCGCGAACGCCGGGAAGCGCGCGTACAGTCCGCGTCCGACGCCGGGGCGCTGGCTGCCCTGGCCGGGGAACAGGAAGGCGGTGCCACCGACGGTGCCCGCTGTGCCGGTGACCGCCCCGGGGGCCTCCCGCCCGGCGGCCAGCGCGTCCAGCGCGGCGAGCAGCCCGGCCCGGTCCTCGGCCACCAGGACGGCGCGGTCCTCGAAGGAGGTCCGGGCGAGGGCGAGCGGGCCGGCGAGTTCGGCCGGGCCGAGCGCGGGGTGCGCGGCCAGGTGCGCGCGCAGGGCGGCGGCCTGTCCGCGCAGCGCCGGGCGGCCACGGCCGGAGAGCAGTACCGGCGCGGGCAGGGGCGCCGGGCGGGGGGCGGGCGCGGGCACCGGCGGGGCGCCGGTCAGCACGACGTGGACGTCCGTGCCGCCCATGCCGAAGGAGCTGACCCCGGCCAGCCGGGCCGCCGTCGCGGCACCGGGCCAGGGGGTGCGCTCGGTGGCGACCCGCAGCCGCAGCTCCGTCAGGTCGACGGCCGGGTTGGGGGTGCGGTGGTGCAGGGTCGGCGGCAGCTCGCCGTGGTGCAGCGCGAGCACCGTCTTCACCAGGCCTCCCAGGCCGGCCGCCCCTTCCAGGTGGCCGACGTTGCTTTTCGCCGAACCGACCAGCAGCGGGGCGTCCGCGGCCCGGCCGGCCCCCAGCACCCGGCCGAGCGCGGTGGCCTCCACCGGGTCGCCGACGGCCGTGCCGGTGCCGTGCAGCTCGACGTACTGGACGGCGGCCGGGTCCACCCCGGCCCGGCGGTAGGCGGCCGCCAGCACCTCGGCCTGGCCGTCGGCGCCGGGCACGGTCAGGCCGTCGGTGGCGCCGTCGTTGCCGAGGGCGCTGCCCAGCAGCACGCCGTACACCGGGTCGCCGTCCGCCAGCGCCGCGGCCAGCGGCCTGAGCAGCACCGCGACACCGCCTTCGCCGCGCGCGTACCCGTCGGCGGCCGCGTCGAGCGGACGGCTGCGGCCGTGCGGGGACAGGCCGCCGAAGCGGGCCGCGCCGAGCGTGCTGTCCGGCGCGGCGATCAGGTTCACCCCGAGGACGAGGGCGAGGTCGGACTCGCCGCGGCGCAGGCTCTCGGCGGCCAGGTGGACGGCGGCCAGGGAGGAGGACTGCGCGGTGTCCACGGTCAGGCTCGGACCGCGCAGGCCCAGCTGGTAGGAGAGCCGGTTGGCGATCATGCCCCGGTTGAGGCCGGTCAGCGTGTGCCGGTCCACCGAGCCCGGGCCCTGCCGGTGCACCAGTGCCGCGTAGTCGTCCAGGAAGGCGCCGACAAACACCCCGGTACGGCTGTCGCGCAGCCGGGCGGGCAGCCGGCCGGCGTCCTCCAGCACCTCCCAGCCGAGTTCCAGCACCAGCCGCTGCTGCGGGTCCATCGCCGCCGCCTCACGCGGCGAGATCCCGAAGAAGGCGGCGTCGAAGGTGTCAATCCGCTCCAGGAAGGCGCCCGCGCGCGGCACACCGGGGGTGTCCGCCGGCCAGCGGTCGGCGGGGGGCTCGCCGACGGCGTCCCGGCCCTCGCGCAGCAGCTCCCAGAACGCCGCCGGGTCGGGCGCACCGGGGAGCCGGCAGGCCAGGCCGACCACGGCGACGGCGCCGGGCGGCACCTCGACGGCGGGCGGCACCTCGACGGCGGGGGCGGCGGTGCGGGCGGCAACGGCGGCAGGGGTCTCGGGCTTGGCGGTCATCGCGGGGTGTGTGCTCCTCGTCGAGGCGGTGCGGGGCGTCGGGGCGGTGCGGCAGGAGGGGCAGGGGTGGCGTGGTGACGGAGTCGCGGCTGGCCCGGAGGGCACGCGCCGGGCCGGCACCGGCGGTCATGCTCGGCGGGGCGGCTAGGGCCTGTCTCTTGGATCTTGTCGGATAGGTCGCGGCGTTGGGGTGCGTGCATCGCAAGGCGGAGGAGGGAGCCCAATGCAGCGCATTGGCGACCGACGACAACGCGGCGAGGTGCGTGCCCCGGCGTCGCGACCCCGGCAAGGATCCAAGAGGCAGGCCCTAAACCACCCCTGAACGTGGCGCGTTCAGCTCGGCCGGGTCAGGCCCGCCCACAGCTCCCGCTCGACGGGCGTGGGCGGCACCCCGACCAGCAGCCGCTCGGGGTGCCCGGCCGGCGGGCCGACCGGCGACGGCGGCGACGGCGGCGAACCGGGCCGCGCCGACGGGCCGGCCCACTCCGAGCCGTCGCAGCCCGGCAGCGGCGCCCAGCCGACGGCGAACCACCTCATCGGCAGCAGGATCCGGCGCAGTGCCCAGGCGGCGGCCCGGCGGCGGCGCGCCGACCGGGGATGCAGGACGTCCAACCCGGTACCTCCCGGGGTCTCGGGGTCGCAGGGAGCCACCCACTCTCCGGGGTGCCGCGAAAACGGCCCTGAACCGGCCCTGAACCGGCCCTCGCCCGGCCGGGATTCAGGCCCGGTTCAGCCCGCCCGGCCACGATGGCCCGGCACCGCTCCACGGCCCCACGCCCCGGAGAAGACCGATCGGAGAGCCCCCGATGGACACGACCGCCGACCCGGCCCACGCCCTGCTCGACCTCCGCCGTCAGGGCCGCCTCGCCGCCGGGTACCCCGGTGTCCGGGCCCTGCTCGCCGAGGCCGACCCGGCCCGGACGGCGCACGCGGGCCGGATCCTGGCCGGGCTGGACCCGGCGGAGGTGCTGGCCGCCCACCCGGGCACCCCCGTGCTCACCGTCGCCGTCCTCGGGCACGGCACCGTCGCCCCGCTGATCGCCCCGCTGACCGGCGAACTCGCCCGGCACGGACTGCTGTTGCGCCCGTACCGGGGCGACTTCGACAGCTGGGTGTTCGAGCTGTCCGACCCCGGCAGCCCGCTCTACGCCGCCGATCCGGACCTGACGCTCTGCCTGCTCGACCCGGCCGTGGTCTTCGACGAGGTCCCGCTGCCCTGGCGGCCGGAGGACGCGGCCCGGGTGCTGGACGGCAAGGTCGAGCTGATCACCGCGCTGGCGGCCCGCTTCGCGGCCTCGGCCCGCGGCGTCCTGGTCCTCAACACCATTCCCCTGCCCCGGCGTTGGACCCACCAGCTGGTCGACCACCAGTCCCGCGCCCGGCTCGGCGCGCTCTGGCGGGAGGCCAACGCCCGGCTGCTGCGGCTGGGCGAGGAGAACCCCTCGGTGGTGGTCCTCGACCTCGACCCGCTGCTCGCCGAGGGCGTCCCGGTCACCGACGCCCGGCTCGACGTCTACGCGAAGGCCCACCTCTCCGAGCCGCTGCTCGCCGCCTACGCCCGCGAGGCCGGGCACCTGGCCCGCCACCTGGCCGGGCTGACCCGCAAGGTGCTCGTCCTGGACCTGGACCAGACGCTGTGGGGCGGCATCCTCGGCGACGACGGCCCGGAGGGCGTCGAGGCGGGCGGGACGCCGCGCGGCGAGGCGTTCCGCGGGTTCCAGCGGGTGGTCAAACAGCTCGGCTCCCAGGGCGTGCTGCTCGCCGCCGTCAGCAAGAACGACCCCGAGCCGGTCCTGGCCGTCCTGCGGGACCACCCGGAGATGACGCTGCGCGAGGCGGACTTCGTCCGGGTGACGGCCGACTGGCTCCCCAAGCCGGCCGGGATCACCGACCTCGCCGAGGCGCTCAACCTGGGCACCTCCGGCTTCGTCTTCGTCGACGACTCGCCCTACGAACGCGGCCTGGTCAGGCGGGAGTTGCCCGAGGTCGCGGTGGTGGCGCTGGACGAGGAACCGGCGCTGCACGTCGAACGGCTGCTGTCCGACGGCTGGTTCGACGTCCGCCGGCTGACCGGTGAGGACCGCGAGCGCGCCGCGCTCTACCGGGGCGAGGTCGCCCGCAGCGACTTCCTCCAGGGGTTCGACTCGCTCGCCGAGTACCTGGACGAGCTGGGCGTCGAGGTCAGGCTGCGCCCGCTGGCCACCGAGGAACTCCCCCGGGTCTCCCAACTCACCCTGCGGACGAACCAGTTCAACCTGACCACCCGCCGCCTCCAGCCCGCCGAGGTGGCGGCCTTCGCGGCCGCCGAGGGCTCCGGGGTGCTCACCGTGCGCTCCGCCGACCGCTTCGGCGACAACGGCCTGGTCGGCGCGGTCTTCCTGACCCGGGAGGGCGAGGCGCTGCGGATCGACAACTTCCTGCTGAGCTGCCGGGTGTTCTCCCGCGGCATCGAGCAGGCGGTGCTCTCCGCCGTCCTCGGCCTGGCCGCCGGCACCGGCCTGCGCGCGGTCACCGGCCACTACCGGCCCGGCCCGCGCAACGGCACGGTCAAGGACCTCCTCCCCCGGTACGGCTTCGCCCCCGCCGACGACCCGACAGCCGCGAACGGCGGCCTCGCCTTCCGCCACGACCTCGCCACCGAACTGCCCCCGCCCGGCCACCTGCGGCTCGACGCCGAGCTGGCCGGCCTCCTGGAAGGACACCCCGCATGACCGCCCCCGACGGCCTCGCCGAACTGATCACCGTGGCCGCCACCGAACTGGGCCTGCCGCTCGGCCCCGAGGATGCCGAGGTCGACTTCGACGACCTCCCCGGCTGGGACTCGCTCCACCTGCTGAGCCTGCTCACCGCCCTGGAACGCCTCAGCGGCCGCCGGCTGTCGCTGCCCGACCTGCTGGACGCCCGCACCCTCGCCGAGATCCACCGGATCGCCACCGTCTGACACCGGCCCGCAGGCCCGCAGGCCGTACGACGACCCGCCCGCACGTCGCGTCACGACCCACCCGCCCACCGCACCGCCCGATCGAGGTTCCCATGGCCCGCATCCTCACCCTCTCCGGCAGCCCGTCCCCCGTCTCCCGCACCACCCGCCTGCTCGGGGCGGCCGCCCACCGCCTCGAAGCCCGCGGCCACCACGTCACCGCGCTGGAGGTGCGCCGGCTGCCCGCGGAGGTGCTCACCGGCGCGGACGTCGCCCACCCCGCCGTCGTCGAGGTCGCCGAGCTGCTGCGGCGGTCCGACGGCGTCGTGGTGGGCACGCCCGTCTACAAGGCCGCCTACTCGGGCCTGCTCAAGTGCCTGCTGGACCTGCTGCCGCAGTACGCCCTGGCGGGCCGGACCGTGCTGCCGCTGGCCACCGGCGGCTCACCGGCCCACGTCCTGGCGGTGGACTACGCCCTGCGGCCGGTGCTCACCAGCATGGGGGCCGCGCACGTCACCCAGGGCTGGTTCGTCCTCGACCGCGACATCCTGACCGCGCCGGACGGCAGCACCGCGCTCTCCCCCGGCGCCGCCACCGCCCTGGAGGAGGTGGTCGACCGGTTCGCCGACGCCCTGCCGACCCCGGTGGGTTGACAAGCCGGCTCTCCGACCGACAGCGCCGGCCCGCACCACCGGTCAGCAGGCCGCCTCCCGGGACGCCGGGTCACCCGGGGCCGTCGAGCAGCGGATCAGGCCCGCCTCGATCGCCTTGACCCCGGCCTGGAAACGGCTGGAGACCTCCAGTTCGTCCATCATCTCGGCGATGTGGCGGCGGCAGGTCCGGACCGAGATGCTCAGCCGGCGGGAGATCAGGTCGTCCTTGGCGCCCGCGGCGAGCATCCGCAGGATCGCGCGCTTGATCTCCTCGCCCGCGATGCCGCGGCGGGGCGCGCCGGGGCCGCCGGGACCGCCCGGGCCGTCGGGCTCGAAGGGCAGGGCGGCGGACCAGGCCTGTTCGAGGGAGCGGTAGAGGAAGTCGACGGTGGAGGGCTCGCGCAGGACGACCGCGCCGTCGGGGCCGGAGCAGGTGGGGATGAACGCGGTCTCGCGGTCGAGGATGACGATCCGGTCGGCGATCTCCTCGCAGGTGCGGATCCGGCCGCCGGCCCGGGTGAGCCGTTCGAGCAGTTCGCGCCGGCGGGCGCTCGTCCTGACCGGGTGCTGGAAGAGCAGGCGCAGGCGGACTCCGCGGGCCAGCAGCTCCAGCTGCTCGGGCAGTGAACCCTCGATGTCCTGCTCGGAGATGACGCCGGGGTGGGCGCCGAGGACCTCGACCGCGCAGCGGCGGAAGGCCTCGCCCAGCACCGAGCGGACGCGGCCCGCGCCGTCGATGACGTCGACGGCCTCCCGGCGGTTGCGCCGCTGACGGCTCTCGAAGTAGAGCGACTTGAGCGAGAGCACCCGGGATTCGAGGTCCGACGCCAACTGCTCCAGGCCGGCGATCTCCTGCTTGATGGGGGTGACCAGTTCGGCGGCGGCCGAGTCGGGACTGGCCGGGGTCAGTGCGCCGGGGTCGTCGAGGGCCGGGGTGAGCAGCCTCAACTCCCTGAGGACGGCGAGCCCGAGCTCGACCTCGGCGGGGGTGGCGCGCAGTTCTTCGAGCAGCTCGGGCTGGTCCGCCTCGGAGATCCGGCCGCGCCGCAGGGCCGCGCCGTAGATCGATACGGCGATCGGGCTCAGCTGCACGGAACCGGTCTTCGCGGAACTGGTGTCGTCCAGGTACGTCATATCCTTTTGGGACATTTCCACCGCAATCCATACGCCTCACCGTCGGACAACAGCGACGCTTCACGGGACACCCTAGCCCGCACTGTCGTCATGAGCATGGAAAACCGGCCACCCGTTTCCGGACCGGCCCGGACGGAAACGGAATGCCGATACCGGAATTGATGATTCGGTGGTCCCGCGCGCGGCATTCCCCCACAGGCCGTACGGGAATTCGCCCCACCCGCGGACACCCTCACCGGCCCCCACCGCCGTCCGCCGTCCGCCGTCCGCCGTCCGCCGTCCGCGCGGGCAAGACTGCCGTGCAGCTTCCTGCCGCGCTCCCCCGATGGACGCGGCACCGCGGCCGGGCCGAAGCTTGGTCGAAGCCGTACCCGTGGCACCCCGTTCGGTGCCGCGGGGCACCGGAGCGTCGGAGGCGGGGGCCGATCGCACGCCGCCCCCTCATGAAGGACGCCCCGCGCCGCATGCCCGACAAGCAGCAGCCGATGCCGGTCACCGTGCTGCCCGGCCTCGCCGTCCTCGGCCCCGGCGGCGCCCGGCCGGGCGAGCGGCACGAGGAACTGGTCAGACGGGTCGCGCTGTGGCACCGCGCCGGCGGAGCGCCGAGCCCGCCGGCGCCGCCCGGCGGCGGCCCGGGCACCGCCGGAACGGCGCTGCGCGAGACCCTCAGGGAACTGCTCGCCCGCTCCCCGCACGACGGCGCCGCGGTCGTGCACCGGGCGAGCGGCTCGGTCAGCCGGGTCACCCTGGCGGGCCCGGGCCGCCCGCGGTGGAGCGGGATCCGCGCGCTCGGCGACCGGCTGACGGACACCCCGGCCGACCCCGAGGACCCGCTGCGCGGCGCGGCCCCGCTGCTCGAACCGTGGAGCGGCCTGCTCGTCACGACCCGCCGGCCGCCGGACCACCGGGGCCCGCTCGACCGGCCCCCGCACCTCCACCACGTCCTGGACGGCCTGCGGTCGCTGGCCCCCGCGCCCTACCCCGGCGGCGGGCCAGCCCCCCGCGGCCCCAGCGTCGGCGCGGCGGGGCCGAGCGAGCGGCACTGGCTGCTCGACGGCGCCCTCGCCCTGCTGTCCCGGCGGGCGGCCGACCGGCGGGCCGTCGGGGCGGGGGCACCGGGGACCGGGCGGGGCCTCGTGGTCCACCGGGTGCCCGGCCTGCCCGGGGGATGGCGGATCGTCCGCCTCTTCGACCGGCCGTCCGGCGCGCCGCCGACGGCGGCCTGGGGCGCCGACGCCTGCGGGGCCCTGCGCCATGCGCGGGCCGCGGCGGTGACCCGGGCGCAGCGGTCGGCCTGGGCGGCCCCGCAGCCGGCCGGCGGGGCCGGGCCGCCGTCCGCCGACGGGCTGCTCGGGGCGCTGTCCGACGGAGCGCTGCACCGGCTGACCGAGGACGTGCTGTGCTACCTGTCCGCCCGCCGGCTCCGGGTGCTGGGCATCAGGGTGGTCGAGGATCCGATCCTGGGCGCGCAGCCGCTCTCCTGGGGGCCGGTCTGGCTCGCCTAGCAAGGCCCGTCGGCCCGGCGCCGGAAATGGCGGAAGTAGCTGCCATGCAGTTTGCTGCCGTATTCCCGGCGTTGTCCGACGGTTCGGCGCGGTGGATAGTTTCTGCAGTCGTCAGCGGAAAGGGGGCTCGACATGAGCTACGACCACTGAAACCCGTAAACCTGTTGAATCCATGAACACAGGAATAGCGCGAGTGTTGGCCGACGGCTGATGAGCCGACGGCCAACACCTTTTTCCGGCCTGCGCACCGCCACGATTCCCGAAGGAACTGATGCAGAGTGGAAGAGCCCACCGGCGGCAGCGCGCTCGCCGCACCGGATCCGTACGACGTCATGGCCTACTACTACGACCTCTTCGCCCGGGCCTCCGCCGCCGGCCACCAGACCTCGCCGAACGGTGACGCGTTCGCCGGGCCGGCGCGCGCCGGTGACGTGGTGCTCGACTTCGGCTCCGGCACCGGCACCCTGGCCCTGCGGCTGGCCGAACTCGGCTGCACCGTCCACTGCTTCGAGCCCTCGCGCGGGATGCGCGCGGTCCACCTCGCCAAGCTGTCCGCCCGGCCCGAGCTCGCCGCGCGGACGGTGCTGCTCCCGGCAGGCGCGACCGGCCTGCCCACCGGGGTGGACTACGCGCTGTGCGCCGGGGTGCTGCAGTGCCTCGACGGCCCGGACCGGCGCAAGCTGTTCGCGGACCTGGCGGGTGCCGTCCGGCCGGGCGGGCTGCTCGCCCTCGACATGCTCACCGACGGCCGGCCGAGCACCTGGGAGCTGCGGACCGCCGCACGGACCACGGTGGCCGGGGTCGAGTACCGGCTGCGCACCTCCTCGGAGGCCCTCACCGACTCCACCATGCGGCGCCGGGCCGAGTACACGGCGAGCCTGGACGGCCGGACCGTCCAGCAGGAGACGGTCTCCCGGGTGCTGTTCACGGTGCCGCGGCCCGCCGTGCACCGGGAGCTCGCCGAGGCGGGCTTCGCGCTCCTGGACCCGCCGCCCGGCCTGCCGGAGGACTTCGTGCTGGCCCGGCGCTCGGGCGGCCCGGGCGCCGTCGACCGTCCGCCGACGGGGGCGGCCCGGTGACCGCGGAGCCCGGCGGGGAACTCTTCGCCCCGCTCAGCCCCGCCGTGCTGGCCGACCCGCGCCCGGTCTACGCCCGGCTGCGCGCCGAGGACCCGGTGCACTGGCACGAGCAGCTCGGCGTGTGGGTGCTCACCCGGCACGAGGACTGCCTCCGGGTGGTCAAGGACACCGGGACCTTCGGCTCCGACCTGCGCAAGGCCGGCCGGGAGGTCCCCTGGCAGCGGCTCAGCATGCAGACCCTCGACCCGCCCGAGCACACCGAGCTGCGCAAGCCGGTGCTGGCCGCGCTCCGCTCGGTCGACCTGGACCGCTGGACCGAGCAGGTCCGGCGCACGGCCGAGGAGTTGGTGGCCGGGCTCGGCGACGAACCGGCCGACGTGATCACCGAGCTCGCCGAACCGCTGTCGCTGTCCGCCACCTGCCTGCTGTTCGGCGCCCCGCCGCCGGTCCAGGACGCCGAGTTCCGCGCGGCCTCCCGCGCCCTGGTCCTCAGCATGGACGGGGGCCTCGCGCCGGAGCGGATCGAACCGGGCCTGGCCGCCCGCGTGCTGCTCAACGACCTCGTCGACGGCTGGTTCCGGGCCGAGTACACCGACGGCATGATGGCCGGGCTCACCGCCGCCCGGCGCGAGGTGCCCGCCGAACACCTGGTCAACACGGCGCGGGCGCTGTTCCACGCCGGCTACACCTCCACCACCAGCCTGATCGGCAACGCCCTGCTCGGGCTGGACCGGCACGGCGCGCTCAGCGGCGCGGACCTGCGCAGGACGGACTCCGCCACCGTCAACGAGCTGCTCCGGCTGGACGGTCCGGTGCAGGCGACCGGCCGGGCCGTCCACACCGACGTCGACCTGGGCGGCCGGCGCCTGCGCCGGGGCGAGGTGGTGCTCGCGGTGTTCGGCGCCGCCGACCACGACCCGGCCGTCTTCCCGGAGCCCGGCCGGGCCGACTTCGGACGCGACCCCAACCCGCACCTCGGGTTCGGCCGGGGCGTGCACGCCTGCCTGGGCAACCACCTGGCCGTCCGGATCGTGCAGGCGCTGTTCCACGCGCTCGGCGACCGGTACGAGGAGCTGCGGATCGTCGGGGAGCCGGTGCGGCGGCCCAGCGCGACCCTGCGCGGCCTCCAGCAACTGCTGGTCACGGGCGCCGACCGGGCTCCCGCGGGCGAACGACAGCTCGCGGGTGAACGGGCTCCTGCGGGCGGCCGGAGGCCGGGGGCGCGGCCGTGACCGGTGCCGCGGGCGCGCCCCCGACGGCACCGGCCGCCGAGCGCGTCGGCTACCGGCAGCTGCTGGCGGTGGCCCCGAACCGGGTGCTGCTGTGCGGCTACGGGCTGGGCACGGTGGCCGAGAGCCTGCGCGCGGTCGCCCTCTCCGTCCTGGTGCTGACGGCCACCGGCTCCACCGTGCTCGGTGCGCTCGCCTACGGCATCTCCTTCATCCCCCAGGTGATCGGCTCCGGACTGCTCGGCAACGTCGCGGACCGGGTGCAGCCCGCCCGGCTGATCGGCCTCGGCTACCTGTTGGAGGGCGCCACCGCCGTCGTCCTGGTGCTGGTCGCGATGCCGTACTGGGCCGTGCTCGCCCTGGTCGCGGCGGTGGCCGCCACCACGCCGGTGAGCCAGGGCGCCACCGGCCGGGCGGTGGCCGAGGTGCTGCCGGGCACCGCGTACGTCCCCGGCCGCTCCCTGCTGAACGTGGTGTCCTCCGGCGCCCAGTTGCTGGGGCTGGGCTGCGGCGGCCTGGCGGTCGCGGGCCTGGGCGCGCGCCGCGCGCTGCTGGTCACCGCGCTCGCGCACCTGGCGGCCGGGGTGTGGGTGGCGGCCCGGCTCGGCCCGCTGCCGCTGCCGCATCCGGCGCCCCGCGCGGCGGGCGGGCGGAGCTCGACCGTGGGCGGCAGCTGGGCGGAGAGCCGGCGGCTGCTGGCGGACCGGCGGGTCCGGCGGCTGCTGCTGGTGCGCTGGCTCCCGCCGGCCCTCGCCACCGGGGCGGAGAGCCTGGTCCTGCCGTACGTACGGGACCGGGGGCTGTCGACCGGCACCGGCGGGGTGCTGCTCGCCTGCCTGCCGGTCGGCATGCTGGTGGGCAACACCGTGCTGGGGCGGTTCGTCCGCGCCGGCACGGTGGAGCGTTCGGTGCTGCCGTTGCTGGCCGTGCTCGGCGCGCCGCTCCTGGCCTTCGCGGTGCCCGGCCTCCCGGTGGCGCTCGGCGGGGTGCTGCTGGTCGCGGTGGGCGTGGGGTTCTGCTACTCGCTGGGCCTGCAACAGCCGTTCCTGGCCGCGGTTCCGGAGCACTCCCGGGGGCAGGCCTTCGGTCTGCAGTCGACCGGACTGATGACGGCCCAGGGCCTCAGCCCGGTCGCGGCCGGGCTGATCGCCGAGGCGATGACGACCGGTCGCTCCGTCGCCGTCATGGGCGTCCTGGTGCTGGCCACCGCGGGGCTGTTCTCCCGATGGCTGCCCGCCTTCGCCGCAGGGCTCCCGGGGAGCGCCACCGGGCGGGACTGAGCGACCGACGGCCGGGTGCGCGATCGGAATCGGAGAGGTTCGGACACAAACACCGGAAGACCGGACACTTGTCGCCACCCCGCCCACCGGAGGTGTGACACGCCGGGGCCGCCGGGCATGCTGCGCGCCGAACCGACCCGCGCGCACAGCACCAGGAGCACGCCATGTCCAACCCGTTCCGCACCGCCAGGACCACTGCCAGGGCCACTGCCAGGGCCACCGCCCGGATCACCGCCAGGATCACCGCCGCCACCGCCGCCACCGCCCTCGCCGTGGGCCTGGGCGTGGTGGCCGCGCCGTCCGCCTCGGCGGCCGACAACTGCTGGCCCGGGGACGCCAACCGGTGGTACTGCCACAACGTGCCCGGCGCCCCGGTCTTCGGCACCGTCGGCGACAACCACGTCTACCCGGACCCGAACACCGTCGTCGGCTACCTGAACACCGACCCCAGCTGGTTCTCCTGCAAGGAGGACAACCAGGCCTGGGTCGGCGGACCGCACCCGACCCGCTGGCTGCTGACCACGGCCGACAACGGCGCGGTCGGCTTCGTGCGGGACACCGACATCACCAGCGAGACCGATCCCGTCCCGTACTGCTGACCGCCGGGCCCCGCCCACCCAGGGCGGTCTCCGGCGGCTTTCCGTGTGCGACACCTGGGCGTTGCGGCCCGGACGTGGTTTCATCCCAGCTCGTGCTGACTTCTCGGGACGATGACGTACTGGCCGGGCGCGACCACGAACTGGGCCTGCTCACCGGGCTGCTGACGACCGGCCACCGACGGCCGGCGGTCGGCGTGCTGGAGGGGCCGCCGGGCATCGGCAAGAGCCGCCTGCTGGCCGAACTGCGGCGCACGGCAGCCGGATCGGGACGACCGGTGGCCCCGGCGCGGGCCCGGGCCACCGGGGACGGCCGCCCGGCGCCGTACGGGCTGCTGCTGGACGCGCTTTGGGACACCGGCGCCCGGAGCCTGCTCGAAGCCTTCGCCGACCAGGCCGAAGCCGGAACCGGGAGCGGGGCCGGGCACGGACTCGGAACCGGAACCGGGAACGCCGACGGACCCGAGCACGGGCACCGGCAGCACCGGCAGCTGCGCGAGGCACTCGCCGGGGCCCCGCCCGTCCTCCTGCTGGACGACGTCCAGTGGGCCGACCGGGAGTCGCTGCTGCTGCTCGACCGGCTGATCGCGAGCCCGCCGACCGGGCGGTTCACCGTCGTCCTGGCCTGTCGCAGCGGCGGCTGTCCGCCCTGGCTGACCCGGACCCTCGCCGACGCCGACGCGGTGTGGATCGAGCTCGCACCCCTGGGCCCGGCCGCGATCGCCCGGCTGGTGCCGGGGGCGGCACCGGAACGGCTCCGATTACTGGCGCGGGCCAGTGGCGGCAACCCCCGGTACCTGCGCGCCCTCACGGAGCCGTCGGCCGGGCCGTGCACCGGGCCGCCGCCCGAACTGCCCACGGAACTGCCCACCGACCTGCTGGCCGGGCTGGCCGCGGGCGATCCGCGCGTCCTCGGGCCGCAGCCCGCGGCACCCGCCACCGCCGACTGGCAGCCCGGGCCGGAGCTGCGCGGGGAACTGGCCACCCTGGCGGAGCGGACCCGCACGGTGCTGCGCGCCGCCGCCGTGGCCGGACCGGAGTTCGACCCGGCGCTGGTGGCGGCCGTGGCCGAACTGCCCACCGGGGCGGTGGCCGGGGCACTCGACGAACTGGCCGGGCACGGCCTCCTCGCCCCGGCCGGCGGCCGCCACCGCTTCACCCGGCCGCTGCCGGCCGCCGCCCTCTACCGGCTCGCCGGGTCGGCCTGGCGGGCCGGGGCGCACCGGCGGGCCGCCGACCACCTCGACCGCTGCGGGGCCCCGCTCGCGGAGTGGGCCGGGCAGGCCGCCTACGCCACGCCGGGCGCGGACCGGGAGCTGCTGGCGAGGCTCACCGCGGCCGCCCGTACCGTCCTCGATCCCGAGCCGGTGACCAGCGCCCGCTGGCTGCGCGCCGTCCTGGCGGCGCTGCCCGAGCGGGCGGACTGCGCCGAACTGCGCACCGAGACAACGCTGCTGCTCGGCCGGGCGCTCACCCTCACCGGCCGGCTGGACGAGGCCACCGCGGCGCTGGGCCCGCTGCTGTCGGGCCCGGCCCCGGACCGGGAGCGGGCCGCCGGCCCGGTCGCCCTCGCGGAACGGCTGCGCGGCCGCACGGACCGGGTGTACGGCCTGCTGGAGCGGGACGGCGGCGGCCGGGTCCGCGATCAACTCCAGCTCGCCAGGCTGGATGTGATGAACGGTCGGACGGAGCGGAGCCTGCACCGGATCGAGGCCGCCGTACGCCGCGACGACTCGGCCGGTACCCGGCTGACCGCGCACGGCCTGACCAGCCTCGCCGCGATCGGCCAGGGGGCGGTGCCCGCCGCCCGCCGGGCGCTGGACGCGGCCGAGCGCCTCGCCGACTCGCTGGACGCCCGCGGGCAGCTCCGGGCCCTCGCCGCGCTGCCCGAACTCGGCTGGGCCGGTGTGCTGTTGGAGCGCCGGCAGCGCACCGCCGAGCGCATCGAGCGGGGCATCGCCCTGGCCGAACGCCACCAGCACCACTACGTCATCCCGCAACTGCACGCGGTGCGGGCGGCGTTGCTGCTGATGTCGGGACCGCTGGACGCGGCCCGGGCCGCCGCCGACCGGGCCCTGGAGCTGGCGCGGGAGCTCGGCGCGACCGAGACCCTGGCGATCGCGGCGGCGCTCCGGCTCCGGGCGCTGGCCTGGCAGGGCGGACCGGCCGCCGCGGGCCCCGCGCTGGAGCTGCTGCTCGGCCTGCCGGAGCCGCCGACGGCGGTGTGGCGCGCGGTCGTCCGGCACGCCGTGGTGGAGG
The DNA here is from genome assembly GCF_042755465.1 of Kitasatospora sp. NPDC059160. Lineage (NCBI taxonomy): Bacteria > Bacillati > Actinomycetota > Actinomycetes > Kitasatosporales > Streptomycetaceae > Kitasatospora > Kitasatospora sp. NPDC059160. Next base: position 17,487 of record NZ_JBHZCN010000145.1, read on the forward strand.
CCTCGGTGGTCTGCGGGCAGCCGCCGTCGGCGGCCGAGGCCGCCCGGCTGCTGAACCTGGGCGACGGACGGTGGCGCGACCCGATGCCCGCCCACGGCCACGACCTGATGGCCGCGGTGCACGCGGCGGAGGGCAACACCGCCCTGGTGGCCCGGCACGTGGAACTGGCCGGACGGGCGGCCCGCAGCGCCGGGCTGCCGGCGGCCGGCGCCGTGGTGTCGCTGGCCTCGGCCCGGCTGCTGCGGGTGCGCGGGGAGCAGGACCGGGCGACGGCACTGGCCCGCCGGGCCGCGGACGGACTGGCCGCCTCCGGCTTCGTGGTCAGGGCCGGGATGGCCCAGCTGGTGGCCGCCGAGATCGCCGCCGAGCACGGCGACCGGTCCGGGTACGAGGGCGCGACCGACGCGGCCCGGCGGCTGTTCGGCCGGGCGGGGGCGCACGCCCTGCTGGCCCGGGCGGAGCTGCCCTGGCGGGCCGGCCGGTGCGCCGCCGAGGCCCGCGGCGCCAGGACGGTGCCCGACGCGGCCGTCCCGCCGGGCCGACCGGCCCCGCCCGAGGGGCCGTCGCTCTCCGCGCGCGAGCACGAGATCGCGGACCTGACCGCCCAGGGGCTCACCAACCAGGCCATCGCCGCCCGGCTGTTCCTCAGCGTCCGCACGGTGGAGTCCCATCTCACCTCGGTCTACCGGAAGTTGGGGATCAGCGGCCGGGCCGCCGTGGCGCGCGCCCTGGACCCGGTCCGGCACGGCTGATCCTGCGGCCGGACGCCGTCCGTGCCCATCGTGGATTCCCGCAGTCCCCGGGGCCGGCACCCCCTCGGGGAGCCTGCGGAAACCCCCGATCCACGACGGGCCGGGACCTCGCTAGCTTTCCTTCCGGCGCCGGGCCGGACGCCGGGACCCGCAACTCGACCCCCGGCCCGGGCCGCCGCCTCCGGGCCCCGCCACCCGCGCCGGCCCGACCGGATCCCACGACGAAAGGCCACACCATGAGGGCAATCCCCCGCGCACTGGGCATCGTCGCAGCCGCCGGCACCATGCTGCTGGCCGCCGCGATCCCCGCCTCGGCGACCCCGTCCCAGGCCAACTACACGGGCGACGGCTTCGGTTCGACGTCCGCCCAGGCCAAGCAGAGCGCGCTCAACGACGCCCTCGCCCAGGCCCGGGCGGCCGGTTTCAGCAGCACCCAGTGCCTCCAGGTCGGCACCGCCCAGGCCTGGCCGAACAACAACCGACTCGCGGCCCGCGGCGCGAAGTCGGCCGAGTCCGCCGTCATCGGGCCGGTCACGAGCTGGGAGGGCAGCGCCCAGCTCCAGTGCGCCACCCAGCCCGCCCCCGGCACCGTCAACCTCAACCGGTACAACGGCCCCGAGCACCTGAGCACCACCTCGGCGGCGCCCGCGGGCTACTACCTGGAGGGCAGCCTCGGCTGGATCTCCGGCAGCCAGGTCGCCGGCACCACCCCGCTGTACGAGTGCCGCGCGTGGGGCGGCACGGACACGTTCAGCTCGCTGGCCTCGAACTGCGAGGGCCAGCAGTTCGTCACCACGCTCGGGTACCTCTACACCGCCCCGCCGGCCGGTGTGGCGACCCGCGTGCTGCGCCGCTGCACCGTCAACGGCGAGCACTTCGACTCCAACGACCTCAACTGCGAGGGCCAGAACGCCGAGGGCGTCCTCGGCTACACCCTCGACTGACCGACCGGAACCGAGGACAACGAACAGCGGTAACGAACAGCGGTAGCGAACCGGGCCCCCGCGGGGGGGCCCCCCCCCCCCCCCCCCGCCCCCCCCCCCGGGGGGCCCCCCCCCCCCCCCCCCCCCCCCACCCCCCGCCCGCCACCGGGAGGGATAAAAAAAAAA